>NZ_JBVCPV010000027.1:0-21197 GCF_057456495.1 Lishizhenia sp.
CACCAATCTGCCGTCATACCATCCGTTGATGTTACAGCTCTTAAAGCAACCGCATTTTCATACGTTCTTTCGTCTCCCATAACCCCTACAGATTGAATTGGTAGGAAGATAGCACCTGCTTGCCAAACATCGTCATACAATCCGTCTTCTTTTAACGAAGAAATGAATATATGATCTACTTCTTGTAGGATTCGCACCTTTTCTGCAGTAACGTCTCCTAAAATTCTAATTCCAAGTCCTGGACCTGGGAACGGGTGACGACCCAAAATATTTTGTGAAATATCTAAAGATTTCCCAACACGTCTTACCTCATCCTTAAACAATAACTTCAAAGGCTCAACCACTTTTAATTTCATGTAGTCTGGTAAACCTCCTACGTTGTGGTGAGACTTAATTGTTGCTGATGGTCCTCCCGTTGCAGAAACTGACTCAATTACGTCTGGGTAAATTGTACCTTGACCTAACCATTTTGCGTTTTCTACCAACTTAGATTCTGCGTCGAATACATCAACAAATACTTTACCAATTGCTTTACGCTTCGCTTCAGGATCAGTTAACCCTTTCAACTCTGCATAGAATTGCTCAGAAGCATCAACTCCTTTCACGTTCAATCCCATACCTTGGTAGCTTTCAAGAACTGAATCATATTCATTCTTTCTTAGCAATCCGTTGTTTACGAAAATACAGTGTAAGTTTTTCCCGATAGCTTTGTGTAACAATACAGCAGCCACAGAAGAATCTACTCCTCCAGATAATCCTAAGATTACTCTATCGTCTCCTAACTTCGCTTTTAATTCAGCTACCGTTTCCTCAACGAAAGAATCTGGCGTCCAATCTTGCGCACATCCACAAATGTTAACAATGTAGTTTTCCAACAAAACCTTACCTTCTAAAGAGTGGTAAACCTCTGGGTGGAATTGGATACCGTAAGTAGTTTCCCCTTCGATTTTGTAACCTGCTACACGTACATCTGGTGTACTTGCGATAATTTTATAGTTGTCTGGAACTTCTTTAATGGTATCTCCGTGTGACATCCACACTTGAGAATCATTACTCATTCCAACCGTTAATTCATTTTCTTGATCTACGAAAGAAAGATTCGCTCTTCCGTATTCTCTAATTTTAGAAGGCAACACTTCACCTCCATAATTCAATGCAAGATATTGTGCTCCAAAACAAACTCCTAACAAAGGAAGTTTTCCTTTTATTCCATCTAAATCAGGTTTTGGTGCATTTTCATCTCTTGTTGAAAACGGACTTCCTGATAATATTACACCTTTTACATCCTCACCTATTTCAGGAACTTTGTTCCAAGGATGTATTTCACAGTAAACGTTCAGCTCTCTCACACGACGCGCGATCAACTGCGTGTATTGCGAACCAAAATCGAGAATTAAAATCTTTTCTTGCATGGGTGCAAAGATAATAACTCTTTGGAATGTGGAAAACAATTTTTCTTTAGACTTTTAGACACTTAGACACTTAGATTTTTAGACATTTAGACCCTTAGACTTTTAGAGGATTAGCCTCCTAAGGCTTTCTAAGTAAAAAACATTATTCCTTACAAAAAAAGGCGAAACTCTCGTCTCGCCTTCATTAAGTTCTTTGGTTGACTCTTAAACTAAACCTTCGCTCGTTAAGAACTCTACCACATTTTTCTCTATTCTTTCATTTAAGTTATCCGTAGAATCCTTTTGGAATTTCTCACCAACAATTTTCTCGTATAACTCAATGTATCTTTCAGTAACCGTTTCTACAAACTCATCTGGCATTTCAGGCATAGTTTGTCCGTCCAAACCTTGGAATCCATTCTCAATTAACCACTGACGAACAAACTCTTTACTCAATTGCTTTTGCGCTTCACCTTTGGCTTGACGCTCTTCGTAACCATCTGCATAGAAGTAACGCGAAGAATCTGGTGTATGAATCTCATCAATTAAGTAGATCTTACCATCCTTCTTACCAAATTCGTATTTTGTATCTACCAAGATCAATCCTTTTTCAGCTGCCAATTCGGTACCTCTTTGGAACAATGCTCTTGTGTAGTTTTCTAACTGTATGTAATCTTCTTCAGAAACAATTCCTTGCTTAATGATTTCTTCTCTTGAGATATCTTCATCATGTCCTTCGTCTGCTTTCGTAGCCGGAGTAATGATAGGTTCTGGAAACTTATCGTTTTCCTTCATTCCTTCTGGCAACTCAACACCACACAACACACGCTCACCTTTTTTGTACTCACGCGCTGAGTGTCCTGCCAAATACCCACGGATTACCATCTCAACTTTGAACGGCTCACACTTGTGTCCTACCGCTACCATTGGATCTGGCGTTCCGATTAACCAGTTCGGTACGATATCCTCTGTTGCTTTCAAGAACATTGTAGCAACTTGATTCAAAACTTGTCCTTTAAAAGGAATTCCTTTTGGCAAAATGTGATCGAAGGCCGAAATTCTATCCGATGCAATCATCACCATGTAGTTATCATCAATATTGTATACCTCTCTTACCTTTCCGTGGTATACTCCCTTTTGTTTAGGAAAATTAAAGTTAGTTGTTGTAACTGCTTTACTCATTATCTTCAGCTTTATCGAACGCTTCTATTATTTGCTTAACTATTCTATGACGGATTACATCGTTTTGATTCAAGCGAATCATTCCGATTCCATCAATATCTTTCAATACATCCAAGGCAAAAATTAACCCCGACTTTTGCTTGCGCGGTAAATCAATTTGTGATGCATCTCCGGTGATGACAAAATTAGCGCTTTTCCCCATACGAGTTAAAAACATTTTCATTTGACTCACCGTAGTATTCTGTGCCTCGTCTAAAATAACAAAGGCTTTATCTAAAGTTCTTCCTCTCATAAAAGCTAAGGGAGCAATTTCTATCACTCCTAATTCTATGAGGTCAGCTAACTTTTCAGCAGGAATCATATCTCTTAAAGCATCGTACAAAGGCATCATGTAAGGATCTAATTTTTCCTTCATATCCCCAGGTAAGAAACCAAGATTTTCCCCTGCTTCAACAGCCGGTCTTGTTAAAATGATACGACGCACCTCTTTTGCTTTCAATGCACGTACAGCCAAAGCCACCGCTGTATAGGTTTTTCCTGTTCCTGCGGGTCCAATGGCAAAAACCATATCGTTTTTATTGACAGATTTAACCAGTTCCCTTTGATTGTAGGTTCTTGCTTTTACTTTAATTCCGGAATTTCCATGAACTAAAATCTCAGACCCATCGCCACTTAATAATTTAGCGCCGTCTTCGAGCATTAGGTTATCGATATTATTTTCGGTCAATTCATTGTATCTATCCAAATGACTCATCAAAAGCTTAAACTTCGTTTCAAAACGCGTTACTTCATCTTCATCACCCTTTACAATAATTACATTGCCGCGTGCTACAATTTTGAGTTTAGAAAAATAAGACTGAATCACTTTCAGCTTCTCATTATTCACGCCCACCAGCTCCAAGGGGTTTATCCCTTTAATTTCAAATTTCTTTTCGTGCAAATTCTCTTTGTTTTAAACTTACAATATCTAAAATTAAGATTAATTTTGGCTCAAAATTAGGGAAATTACTTCATCTAAAAACATCTTTTAATAAGGATACATGAATATTGTGACAATAACTACAGACATGGGCTTGAACGACCACTACGTTGCTGCATTAAAAGGAGCGATGTACAAGGTGGAAAGTAAGCTTCAAATTGTAGATATTTCACACAACATCAATCCTTTTAACATTGCCCAAGCATCGTTTTACATTAAAAATTGTTTAAAGGACTTCCCTGCTGGCACCGTACACTTAGTAGGTGTAGACAGCGAACCCATCGTGAATTTTGGAGATCCAGATGCAGGGGCTTTTCCAAGTTTCATCCGTTATCGAGATCAATACATTGTTGCTACAGACAACGGCATCTTTTCTTTAATTTTAGGAAATGATGAGGCCGAGGGTATGTGGAACATTGACAATGTTCTTTCGAATCCTAAGCTGATGAAATTCCCTACAAAAAACATTTTGGCGCCAACAGCTGTTGCCTTAGCCCAGGGTGTAAACCCAGAAGATTTGGGCAGCGAAAAAACAACTATTCGCAGGGCCGTTGTTGCTAATCCAGTGATAGAACCCAACGTTCTTAAAGGTAGAGTTATCCATGTAGACAATTACGGAAACTTAATAACCAACATCACGAAAGAAGATTTCGATCGAATGGGGAAAAACATTCCTTTCACTATATTCTTTAGAAAAAAGGAATACTATATCGATGAAATCTCTGCGGGATACAACGAAGTACCTCCCGGTGAGCGATTGGCCATGTTTAACGACACCGACAACTTAGAAATTGCCATCAACAAAGGTACGCCCGGAAATGGTGGTGGCGCTAATTCTCTGTTTGGCTTACGCGTTGGAGATGTAATACGCATTGAATTTAGTCCGAGAGGATCCAAAACTACATTAGAATCTCTATTTTAATATGTTAAGAATCGTAAAACTCACTTTTCAAGAAGATAAACTCGAAGACTTTTTAGCTTTCTTCGACACTATTAATACAAAAGTTGCAGGTTTCGAAGGATGTAATGGCATGAAGCTTTTACAAGACATCCATCACCCCCATATTGTTTTCACCTACAGCGATTGGGATGACGAAGCTGCACTCAACAATTATCGCTACAGCGACTTATTCAAAGGTGTATGGTCTACCATTAAACCTTGGTTCGGAGCCAAAGCAGAAGCATGGTCTGTAGACACTTACTTCAATGGTTTCCCTCAAGGGTAATTAGACCTGTATAAAAGCAAGTAACTTTCGTAAGAACTTGACTTATTAAAGGATAATTATTCAAAAGTTTGCGAATTGATTCGGTTATAGGCATTTTTAAGCCTTAATTTTGACAAAAAAAATCATAATGAGAGCCCTATATTTTAAGGAAATACGTAGTTTTTTAAGTTCCATTCTTGGTTACATATTCGTAGCTATTTTCCTTGTAATCACTTGGTTGTTTCTTTGGGTGATTTCGGATTATTTTAATTTATTGGAAGGTGGATTGGCCGATCTCCAACCCTTTTTCAGCATGGCCCCACTCATCTTATTGATATTAATACCTGCGGTTACTATGCGTTCCTTTGCCGAAGAAAAAAGATCTGGAACCATAGAGTTATTATACACGCGTCCACTTTCAGATTTCAAAATATTAATGGCCAAATACTTGGCAGGAGTTACGCTCGTAATTATTTCATTGCTGCCCACATTGGTTTACTATATCTCCATGCATTACTTGGGAGATCCGGTAGGGATTATTGATGACGGAGCTACCATCACCTCTTATTTAGGTCTCTTTTTGTTAAGTGCTTGTTTTGTTGCTATTGGAATATTTTGTTCGGCAATTACGAGCAACCAAATTGTAGCATTCATCATTGCACTTTTCCTATGTTGGTTCTTTTACAACGGACTTTCTATGTTAGGAAGTTACGCCAACTTTGCAGGATTAGACTCAGTAATTAAAGCGATAGGAATAGATACACACTACCAATCTATTAAAAAGGGAGTGATTGTAATGAGTGATTTAACTTACTTCTTTGGAGTGATTTTCTTCTTCCTTTTCGCCACACATTCAGTACTTAAATTAATGCGTAAATAAACCGTAGCATGAAAAACACAAAAAGATCATCAAGCGTTTATTATTCTATTCTTCTCCTCATTGTTTTAGCAGGAGTAGTTATGGTAAACATATTAGTTTGGGCTACAGACTTCAGAATAGATTTAACAGAAGACCAACGTTATTCTCTAACAGAATCTACAAAGGAAGTTTTGGATTCTGATTCCTTACTAAAGGAAAGAATACTTTTTAAAGTATACCTAGAAGGAGATAAGCTTCCTGCAGAATTGCGACGTTTAAGAAACTCTATTAAAGATAAGTTAGACGAGTTTAAATACTACGCCGGTAAAAAGGTGGAGTATGAATTCATTGACCCTACCGAAGGTACAGAAGCTGATTTTAAAGAGTTGAGTGAGCAGTTGATGGACAAAGGAAATGGATTAGTTCCCTTAGTTGTTAATTTCAGAAGTAATGGTACTGCCGATAAATTGGTAGTTTTTCCAGGTGCTAAAGTAGAGTACAAAGGAATTACTTCTGGATATGTTCAATTCTTACAAGGTGGTAATGCCGACCTTAATGCTATGTTGGATCAGAAAATCCAAAACAGTATTACCAATATTGAATACGAATTGATGAAAGCCATAGATAAGGCTGCAAGAACTTCAAAAAAATCTATTGGTATTCTACATGGTCATGGTGAGTTACCCGCTCCAAAAACAGCTTACTTCAGAAGACAATTAGAAGATGCTTATGATTTCAAAGACCTTGCAATCAATGGTCAAATCAATGCATTGGATGAAGTAGACGGGTTAATCATTGCTGATCCGAATCGAAAGTTCAGTGATAAAGACAAATTTGTTATTGATCAATTTTTAATGAGAGGTGGAAAACTAATGGTTTTCTCGAACCCTCTGAACATTAACAATGATTCATTGCGAAGAAATCAAACCGTTTACACACGCAGAAAAAGAACGGGACTAGAAGATTTGATTTACGATTACGGTATTAAAATGAATGAAGACCTTGTGGTGGATGCCAATTACGGTTACTTCTTCTTAAGTAAGCGTCAAGAAACGCGACCATTACCTTGGTACTTCTATATCCGTTCTCAAGGGACTGATCACCCAATTAGTAGTCAAGTAGACCCGGTATTCTTGATGTACGCCTCTAGTTTGCAATTCGTAAAACAAGATGGATTGAAGCCACACATTTTATTGACATCCTCGAACAATTCAAAAGTACACGGACAAGGATCTATGTTGGTATCTTTAGGGATGACACGTTTAGGTGAACTACCAGACTTTGCAGATGTAAACAACGACATGAATAAGAAAATGTTGGGTGCAATTGTAGAAGGTAAATTCAATTCTGCCTTTAAAAACAGAATCATCTCAACGTACACAGACAATCCTGACGCTCGTTTCTTAGCAGAAAGTAAAGCCCCGGGAAAACTAATGGTCGTGAGTTCTGGAACCTTCTTTGCGAATCAATATTACGATTCTGTATACGTACCAGAAACAAATTCTTACAAATACTACGAAAAGCGTTCTGGCCCTTACCAAATTGAAGACTTAATAGACAACCCTTTCCCGAAAGGAAACTTTGAGTTCATGCAAAATGCCGTGGATTACATGATGGGGGAAGAAGCCTTACTTTCAGTGAGAAGTCGATCTATCGATTTACACCCTACAGATAAGAAAAAAGTAGTAGAACAAGCAGGATTCTACAAAGCTATTAACCTAGCAATTCCACTAGGTAGCATACTATTACTTGGAATCATTACCTTATTTATTAGAAAAAGAAAATACGCCAAATAATGAAGAAGAAACAAATAATCGTACTCCTTAGCGCCGTGGTAGTTCTTGGAATCTTGGGATACTATACACAAACAGCTGTAGAGAATGAAGGAAAGTCAGACCCTACAGAATTGATCAATTTTGAAATTGAAAACGTTGAAGAGGTGGACAAGGTTGTAATTTACGATCCTTTGTTCGACCTTGATTTCACGCTGGTGAAGAAAGATGGAGAATGGTTAGACGGTAATGGAAATTGTGTACAGGAAAACCCTGTAGATAATATTTTGGAAGCTTTTAGAAAGATCAGTTTCAAAGGATATGTCAACGACAAGTTAAAACCAACGGTCAATAAATTAATGGCTGCCAAAGCAAAACAAGTTGATATTTATAAAAATGGTCGTTTGGAAAAAACTTGGTATGTAGGACATGGCACACCAGATCACCACGGTACATACATGTTGTTGCAAACGCCAGACATCAAAAGTGATCAGCCTGTAATTATGGATATGGAAGGTTTGAATGGTATTTTGGAACCGCGTTTCTTTGTAGACCCAAAACAGTGGGCATGTTCAGATTTATTCGCTTTCTCTCAGAAAAACATCAAAGGTGTAACGCTAGTAAACACGCAAACACCACAAGAGAGTTACGACATCCAATTAGAAAACGGTGATTACATTGCAAGAACAGGAGAAGAAGTGTTAAACATCAATAAACAGAACTTATTGAGTTTCTTAAATGCTTTTGATAATATCCACTTTAACCAACAGAACTACACCATGAATCAGAGGCAAATCGATAGTATGAAACGAACTATCCCTCACTATTCACTTACCCTTACACCCAAACAAGGAGATGTTGAAAAATACGATTTCTACGATTACATAGAAAAGGATTTGAGTAGACCGGATACGAACATTTTCAGCATGGAATACATGTGGACCTTTACACAAGAGGAGCAATTAGTACGTGTTCAAATTGGTGGTCGATTTGGAATAGGACTAGGACCTATTTTAATAGGTAAAGACATTTTTGTAGAAACAGAAAACTAAATATTTGTTGTTGACAACTACGTGAACAACTAATAAAGACAGAAAGAAGATCATCTCAAATGTTCGGTTATATTTGTTAATTGAACTAATTAATGACAATTAGAAATGAATTTTGTAATATCAAGTACTAGCTTATTAAAGCAATTACAAAGCATCAGCGGTGTTTTAAGCACAAGCAACACCCTTCCTATTTTAGACAACTTTTTGTTCGAAATAAACGATGGAACCTTAACCATCTCTGCATCAGATTTAGAAACTACGATGCAAACGGCTATGAATATTGAGGCCAACGAAGACGGAAAAATCTGTATTCCTGCCAAAATATTATTGGACGTGTTGAAAAACCTTCCAGAACAGCCTTTAACTTTTACAGTAGACAATAATACTTTCGCTATAGAGATTACCTACAACAACGGTAAATCTAAGATGGTTGGATACAATGGAGACGACTTCCCGAAATCTCCTTCTTTAGAGAATGGTGATAGCATTACATTGTCTGGTGAAATCATTTCTGAAGCCATCAACAAAACTTTATTTGCTACAGGTAACGATGATTTACGTCCGGTAATGAGTGGAGTATTTGTACAGTTTGCAGGAAGTGACATCATCTTCGTTGCAACAGATGCGCACAAATTAGTTCGCTACAAAAGATCAGATGCTGAAAGTACAGGAAGCTCATCTTTCATCTTACCAAAGAAACCTTTAAACTTATTAAAGTCTAACTTAAAAGGTGAAGAGCAAGTACGTATTATGTACAACGAAAGCAACGCGATTTTCGAATTCAACGATACTGTATTGACGTGTAGATTAATCGACGGTAAATACCCGAACTACGAAGCAGTAATTCCAAAAGAGAATCCTAACGTATTGAGCGTAGACCGTATGGATTTATTAAGCTCTATCAAGCGTGTATCTATTTTCGCCAACAAAACTACACACCAAGTACGTTTAAAAATGGCAGGTGCAGATTTACAAATCTCTGCAGAAGATTTAGATTTCTCTAACGAAGCCAACGAGCGCTTAACGTGTAACTACAATGGTGATGATATGGAGATTGGTTTCAACTCTCGTTTCTTAATGGAAATGTTGAACAACATTAGCAGCAAAGAAGTGAAGATAGAAATGAGCGAACCAAACAGAGCAGGTATCCTTTTACCCGCAGAAAACGAAAACGAAGCAGAAGACATTTTAATGTTGGTAATGCCAGTTATGTTGAACAAATAAGTCGTACTGACTTCTACATATTGAAAGCGGAAACTTTAGGGTTTTCGCTTTTTTTATGCTTGGCAAACGGCCTATCTATCCCAACATCCCCAAGTTTCTTGGAGAGCTTTTTGTACCCTCCTTGTTTGCATATAACATTCGAGCATCATTCAATGCTCAAGATTCTATTATTTTAGGCCTTAAATAAAATATATAATGAAAATATTCAACGCTATTCACCTCCTCACTTTTCTAGTCACCTTCTTCTTCATACAAAAAGGTTTTGGACAAGAACCACAATACATAGCTGTAAATTGGAAAGTCGGAGATATTAAAACCATAACACATATAGACTCCACTAACATCTATCAAAACAACCAACCTGTATCAAAAGTAGGATTGAAAACTACCTACAGTATGGAAATCGTCGATTTAAAAGATACGGTATATGAGGTTCACTTTAAACAGTTTAAAAACACGGAACTTAATTTAGATTTTGGAAAACTTGTAGACTCTACCTTTGATGCTCAATTTGCCGTATTTACCAATTACGTCATTGAAAAAATGGCTTCACTTGAATATCGATTTTTGGTAGATAAAAACACGGCTTTAGCTTTCGAAATAAAAGACGAAACCTTATTACAGACTCAAATGAAAACCATCACTTTCGATGCCATATCAACTTTTTTAAACACGCTGGGAGACCAACTGACGGAGCAAGAAAAGAAACAAATTCAGTTACAATCTGAAATATACATGCAAGATCAAATTGACAATACCACCCAAACCATGATGAATGCTTTCAATTACATATTTCAAGCTTACACCTTTCCTTACTTACTAAATGATGTTTATGAAATGCAAGTGGAAGTTTATAATATAGATGAATCTCTAAACAACGGACAAACCTATAATACTCCAGTAGTCATTGAAAGCTGGAAAAGAAACAATCAGATTTTTATCGATTATACATACATCTATAATAAAGAACAAATGTTCGAAGAAATTGTAAGTTCTCAAGGAAACCCTTATGCAATTTCCATAGACGAATTCGAAATCACTGAGGGAGTTCTAAGCTCCTTTAACACCTCTACCAGCTGGATAAACTCCAGCAAATCATTTACTCATGTGCAAATGGGCGAAATAGAAGTGCAAAATGCGGCTTATGTAAGTATTAAATAAGTAATATCCCACTCCACTTTTAAGTGACTCCCTAAAACCATACAATGACAAAAGTCAATACCATACCCCGTAAATAGATTTGTACTAAAAACATAAAAGGTCGTATCTTACCATAACTAATACTACACGTTATGAAACGACTACTACTTGTAATTAGCGCGTTGACCGCTTTAATGGTCAACGCCCAAGAAAACGCAAACAAACCTAGTTTTGCAGTGGCTAAACCACACGTTCAAGAGCTAGACATCCCTCAGGAAATAGCCGCAAAATTCATCCAACTCGAACTTATTAAACTCGACAAGTACAATGTCTATGATGAGTTCGATATGGCGGAAGTCATTCAAGATTCAAGTGAATTTAGAACGAATTGTTTTGGAATCAATTGTCTTACCCGCATGGGTCGAAAACTAAATGTAGACTACATTATTTCTGGTAGTTTTGACGGTTTGGGGAACAAAATAGCCATCTCCTTAAAATGGATAGACGTTAAAAAAGGAGAACTACACATGGCTATGGTTAGAGAGTTCGACAATCAAGAAATGGAGATTCAACGTATGGTTGAGGTCATGCTGAAAGAAATGCACGGCGTACCTGTATCCAAAGAACTTGTAACGCGCCTCGAATTCAAAAACGAACTAATCACCTCCAACAATGTGGGTAGGATTAATAATTCTGGTCCGCGATTAGGGTATGCATTTTTGGTGGGTGACATGTATAAATACGCAAGACGACCAATTAACCAAGGAGGTCTAGACATTTTCCCAGGCGTAAGTATGATCGGTTATCAATTCGAGAAACAATACGTTGGGACAGAAAACTTCTCAGCACTTCTCGAAGGTATTTTTAATTTCTCAGGTTTAGAGCAAGGAATCTTCATTCCCTCTTTCACCCTATTGAATGGATTTAGATTTGGAAAAGCGGGTTGGGAATTTGCATTCGGTCCTAGTTTTAATTTGAGAAAAATAAGTCAAGGTTTCCTTGATACCGAAAACAGCTTTGGTAACGGTGTAAATAGTTATTACTCTTATAATGACTGGTATGACTACGCATCGGACAACTATTCTACGGATAGTAACTACATAGACCAATATGGTTATTTCTACCCACCTACTCCTTCCGAAGCAAGTGGAGAAGATTATTATTTCTCTGATCAATACGATTCTAGAGGAGGATTAAAACTTGGAACAACTTGGGTGTTTGGTTTTGGTAGAACTTTTACAGCCGGAGCTTTAAACATCCCTGTAAACCTCTTTTATTCTTCTAGTAGAAGTGGCGGTATGGTCGGAGCATCGATAGGCTTCAATGTCCAGAAAAGCAAAAAGAACATTAACAGATAATTTGTAAAGAGACTGCTATTTCAGCAGTCTCTTTTTTTTTGCACTTCCTTTTTCGTGCTATTTTTAAACCATGAAGGCAACACCAGAACACAACGCAAAAATTGCTAAAATGACCTTTGCTTCGGTTTATCCACACTATGTAACAAAGGTTGAGCGAAAAGGTAGAACCAAAGAAGAATTACATCAAGTCATCACATGGCTTACTGGCTTTGACGCTCAAGAAATACAACGAACAATAGATGAAAAATTAACTTTTGTAGAATTCTTTGAACAAGCCAAATTAAATGATAATGCCCACCTCATCAAAGGTGTAATATGTGGCTACAGAATTGAAGAACTAGAAAATGAGTTAACCCAAAAGGTACGCTACCTAGATAAGCTTGTAGATGAACTCGCTAAGGGTAGAAAAATGGAGAAAATCTTAAGAAAAGCATAAAATGAAGTCAACCCTAGTCATCTTAATCTCATTTTTTAACTGTATTAGTTTTGGTCAAACTCAACTAAAAACAAAAATTGACAGCCTCAAATACACCACGAACATTGCAAGTATTTGTAGGTCTGAAAATGTTATGCAAAAGTGTGAGTTATGCAATGCATGTGGTGATGTTTTCTTTTGGGAAATTGTACAAGCCAAAGACAGTGCAATCCCCATACTTTTAGATAAAATTATAGACACAACACAAACTAAGGCACCTATCCAATTCGCAGGAATCAATTACACGGTTGGAGATGTTGCCTTACTCGCTCTAATGGAAATCATTCATGATATCCCACTCCTAGATATTATAAATACGAAACATTCATCTAGGGAAGCTCCTATGTTTATTTGGAAACATTTAAATCAAAGTTTAGTAAACCGAAAGCAGTTTGCAGATACATTGCGCAGTTGGTATAATACTCATCAAAACAAATTGATATGGTCTCCATCCAACGACTTTGAAATCTGTGATTGTTCAGGACCTCACCCCAATGGAGGACATTATACATTAAGCGAAGACTAATCTATAATGATTGCCTATACGCTGCACCCCATTTGGCTATTTCATCAATAATTGGCTTTAAAGATTTTCCCTTTTCCGAAATACTATACTCCACAGTGATGGGTTTAGTATCCATCACTTCTCTATCGATCAATTGATTCATTTCTAAATCCTGTAGTTCTTTAGACAGCATCTTGGTACCTATCCCTTCCACTTCTCGCATCAATTCCATAAAACCAAGTCGATTACCTTCTATCAAGGTTCCTAAAATGTGAAACTTCCATTTACCAGAAAGTACATCCATCGCATCTTTAATGGCTTGAATTCTGTGTTGACATATCGGAGTCGCATTTACTACAGGGTCTTTTTTCATCGCAATCATTTCTTCCTCCAAAAATAAAATTGATTCTCTAGCTTTCCTAAAGGGAAGTAGTTTCCTAGAGGAAAGTGACCCTGTATAACTCAAAGTTGCTCCTTATTTTTGAACTGTTCGAACACTTAACACAACAGATGATGTACAAATTAATCCTCATCCCTCTTGCACTTATGGCGACCATGTTCGCTTCAAGTTGTAAGACACAAAGTTTAGATAAAATGACAACAAAAGAAAAAAATGCCTTATTGTGTGACCCAGAAACTGGTGCATGCGAAATGCCAACAAGTGAAAACACCTTAGATAGTCTTATTGATAAAAGTTTGACTTCAACAAAGGTTAAACTCGTCTATTTTACGGACCCTATTTGTTCTTCTTGTTGGGGAATAGAACCTCAATTAAGAAAATTAAAACTTACTTACGATGATCAATTAGATATAGAATACCGCATGGGTGGTTTATTACCCGATTGGTCTTACAACAGCGGGGGTATTAGCAAACCTTCTGACGTCGCCCACCATTGGGACGAAGTAAGCGTATATTACGACATGCCTATTGATGGAGATGTTTGGTTGGAAGATCCTTTGAACTCCTCCTACCCTCCTTCAATTGCCTTTAAAGCGGCGCAATTCCAAGATGAGAAAAAGGCACAAATATTCTTGAGAGAAATCAGAGAAATGGTATTTCTACATAAAATAAATATTGCCAAGGAGAACAATTTATTGATAGCAGCTGAAAAGACGGGCTTAGATAAAGAACGTTTTAAAACAGACCTTCATAGTATTGCAAAAGAAGCGTTTAAAGAAGATTTGGCTTTAGCCAGAACTTATGGTGTTAGAGGTTTTCCAAGTATCTATTTAGTAGACAATGAAGGAAACAAAAACCTGATTTACGGTACACAACCTTATGCTAAATATGAGGCCTTACTTGAAGATAAACATCCGGAGCTTAAAGCAAATTCCTATTCAAAAGATTGGGAAGCTTTGTTTACAAAATTCAAATCATTAACAGCAAGAGAATACGCAGAACTATCTAATCAGAATAGACAGGAGGCGGAAGAAGAATTGGTACAATTAACCAAGGCGAAAAAACTCATGCAATTCACTACTAAAAATGGTAGTATTTGGAGCAAACACATCTAAATCTAAGGGCGTGCTCATTAGAGTACGTCCCCTTTTTCTTTAAAATAGAGTGCATCTATAAATACAAGCAATCTAAAAGAAAAGGAATTGGTTTGAGCATAATCAAATAAATTCCCAACGCTTGTAAAGTAATTCGGTGCTAGATCAGACTGTTGCGTGAGTATGTTATTCTTATACACCAACCTCAATTCACTACCCGGTAAAAACACCCATCTGTAATTTAAGTCAATAGAAAAAGCATTGAAATTGATGTCGTGCATATCTTGCCCTTGACTATCTCTCCCTGTGTAAGCAGTTGAAACTCTATCTCCATCCGTTCCCAAGGCATGAAAATTATGATAATCTACGTTTTGCCAATTGTGACGAACGCGAATATCTATTCCCATTCTATTGGTAAAAATAAATTCAGAAGTAAACGTGTTTGTGATAATGTTTCGGTTTCGCTCCCCTAAAATAATTTCATCACTTTCATAATCTATAGGACGAACGTAACCAAAGTCATTCAATAAATAATCAATGTTCGCATCTAAGACTAAAAACCATTTGTCGGATACACGCAATCTTGGACTCACTCCTAAAGATGCACTTCTCTGATCCCATCCTATATAATCCTCGAAATATCCAGAAATATCTAAGGCAAAAGGCTTGGAATAATCACTACTGTAAAAGAAGCTTGCATCATATTTTGCATTTTTCTTTACAGGGTTTCCAGCAGATCGGGCCTCAAAGTGATCTAAACTTCCTAAAGGATATATATTTGCATCGGCACCAACCGTTAGAAAATTCTTATAAGTTTTGCGGTAAAAACCACTCAAACGTAAGGTCTCAAATAGTGCTGGTGCATACAACTCTTTATACGCCAAGCTTACTCCACTCCACCTCCTTAAAAAGTTCCTTTTCGGCTTAAAGTCAAAATATTTATAGAAAACACCGTACTCTCTAAAGTTGTTTCTCGCTAAATACCCCAAATCATTTGGGTCAAACTTATCACTGATTTCGTTGTAGTTGAAACCGTAATTGTGTTGTCCTTGCACCCTGCTAACATCTACAAAGGCTGTATGACCAACACTGTGCTCTAATTTATCTTGAACATCACTTACTCTTACCCCCGTAAAAATAGCGTAGTCCCTGTCTTTTGAAAAGATATTACTCTGAGCAACAGTAACATTGGCATTGCGTGCGTCACCAGCTCTTTGCACATTTGAATTCAGTAAATTGACGTAGGAATTATTCTTCAAAGGTTTAGAAAGGGAAACGATGTTATAATTGGTAAGCGGATTCGTCTCCACCTCTCGCTCTAACCCTGTTTCTTTGTCGTAAACAGTTGCAAAACTTCTCGCCTCAACAGCATTAAACACTCCAATTCCCAAATTATTTTTAGTTCTACCAGAAATCTTCGAAGCATTCAACAAGTTCGCCTTTTGTGGATTGGTAATCAGCACTTCATTTTCGGACAATTTTGACTGAACGCTATTTGCTCCATAGGGTCTGCCTCCTACTCTTCTCGAATAAAAAACATCACCTATTCCAAACAAGTCCGTTCCTTCCGTAAAGAAGGCTCTGTTCTCATCAAACTGAACCTCAAAGGGAGATAAGTTCAACACCAAGTTATCACTTCTTGCCTGACCAAAATCAGGTATTAAAGTCATGTCCAAAGTAAAGGCTTCCGTTAAACCATATTTCAAGTCTAAACCACCATTCAATCTATAATTGCCTTCCGCTTGACCTGAACTCTTTTCGTAATATCCGGTTAAATAAGGTGTAAAAGACAGTCTCAACGGAGGTTGAATTCCTCGAATTCCCTCTACACTTCCCGCTTGTTGAATTTCCCCATACTTGGTGGGGTCAACTGGAGACCAATAAGATTCTTCACGCTTTCTTCTCACCGAGCGCTTAAAGTTCACTTTCCAATGTTGTACTTCTCTATTTGGAAAACGAATCGCCGAATAAGGAATTTTTATTTCAACGCTATAACCGTAATGCTGTCGTTGCACTTTACTTTTCCATACGGTATTCCACGATAAATCTAAATTATCATCTACCATGAGTCCGTCAACTTCCACACCTGCTGCCGTAACAAAAAAGTAAAAGGCGCGTTGCTTATTACCATAGGTATCTATAGAAACTGCCATCCAATCGGCATTACCTACATCATCGCGTTGGGAAAGAGAATAACTAATACTATCTGGTTCTGGATCGTGAAATTCACCACCAATGTAAATGGCATCCTCAGCATAAACCATGTAACACTTCGACACAAAATTAGAAGTATCACCAAACTTCGGGTAATTGACGATGAAATCCGTGGCCAACTGAGCGTTTGACCAAAAATCTTCGTTTAAATAACCATCTAGCTCTAAGGGAGATGACAATTTATTTACCTCATAAGTCCTTTGAGATAAACCAAAATCTGCTATCATTGTAAAAAATAGCACAATAGTTGTTAGATAGTAACCGCACTTCATAATTAACAACCGCAAATATCATAAGCAATGCGCTCGAAAACAAATCATTTATCCTTTTTTAGTGTTTTACCGCTGTATCTTGTGCTTTTTATTTTTTCAGCTTGTTCTTCTACACAAAATGTAGGAAAAAGCCTTCAGAGTCAAGAAAAGACCCGAGAACTCGCCATTGAACACCATATAAAATCTACATTAGGTGCTGATAGTAGTCACTATGAAAGTATCGCATATGGAAAACTCATCGTTACCAAACCAGAGAGTTTCTTTCCTTTAGACTCCATGTACCGATTGAAAACTGAGTTGCTTAAAAACAAAGGGAAAAACTATTACAAACTCGAAGAGCTCGAAGAAGCCATAGCGGTGAAACGACTTGAGCTCGAAGCAGAAAAGAGCAACATTATTTACGAACAAGAGCATGTCTACGCAATAAAGAAAGATAGCACCGTTGAAATTCATGAGGTGGTGGTCAACTTAAAGGATCAAATAAAAGTGAACTATATAACACCCTTAGAAAAAAGTGAATTTAGTAAACAGTTATTCTACACCTACAAACTCTATTTCTTCAACCTTCCTTTTGTGATTACGAATTACTACTACGCCTCACAAGAAGAAATAGAATTCTACAGATTGTACAAAGGAAAATATGAAAGCTTATTTGACGAAGCTGAACGAAATACTTTTCTAGAACACACTTTGCAAGTAATGCGAAAAGCAAAACGAATCAATTCTTTGAGTGTAAAGAAATTGGTCGAAAAGGATTTAAGAGATCAATTAGATAGAAAGTTTACGATAATCAATTTTGAAGTTGAAGAAACGGCTGAAGGAGAAACAATCGCTTACTACTGTGTTATAGAATTCTCAGATGATCAAGAGCCTCAATTTCATGAATACCGCTATGATGTCTACCTAAGGCAAACGGATTTCTAAACATTTTTCAATCTTCTCATGTAAGTTGAAATAGCCATACTCCTTGGCCAATTGATAGAAAAGGCTGTCGGTGTTTACCCCTATTCGGAGATTTTCAAATTGAATAACTTCACCTTCTAAAGGATAAAACACAGGTTCTCCTCCATAAGATTGCTGATAACTTTTTGCGATAAAATCGAGTTCTTTTCTTAGGCGCTCATTCCCCTTTTCATAGATAAAACAATGTTTCGCATCCTGTGAATAGAGAACTGCGGGACCACGAGCCTCTAACATGAACATTCTACTTTGACGAAGGTTCTTTTCTCGTTGAAGCGTAACATTTAGCACTATTCCTAGCAATACAATCCCGGGGAACCCTAAAAGTTTTAATCTTCCCGATTTTATACTCAAATGGATCATGAAGCAAGCCAAGTAAGCAAGGAATACCATCCATGCGCTCAATTGAATTCCTTGGGTTAACGCATAGGGCAAATCAGCTATCCACTCCATAGTATTGGACAAGGATAGAAAACTCATCTTTACAGCCATCCCGGTAACAGCAGACATGTAGGGTATGAAATAGGTCAACAAGAAAACCAGTCCAGAAAACATAGCTGCAAAAGCGAGAATAAGCAATACCAAATTCGTCAATAAAAAGTAGTTCGGAAATTGGTGGAAGTAATACAAACTCAAAGGAAGCGTCCCAATTTGAGCTGCAAAACAAAGAGCTGTACCCTCCCAAATTTTACGCAAGATTTTCTGTCGAAAATAGAATATACGCTGAATTCCTTCAAAAAATAAAGCTATAGCAAACATGGCTGAGAAGGACAATTGAAAACCTATATCGAAGAGATAGGCTGGAGAAATTAATAACATTAAAAATGCAGTGCTGAGCAACACTTCCATGCTAAACATACCGTGTCCTCTCATTTTTCCTATCACTAAAAAAGTAAACATTGTTGTTGCCCGAACCACAGAAGGAGATGCTCCAGTAAGCAAAGCATAGAGCCATAAAACAATTAGCGCTACAACAAAGTAGAGTTTTTTCTTTCTCAGAAAGTATATTTTTTGAAAACAAAACTGCAAACAAAAAAGAAGTATCCCCACGTGCAGGCCAGAAACAGCTAACACATGCATGGCTCCAGCAGCTGTAAAATCATCTTTAACAGATTTGTCTAAACTAGACTTATCTCCCAAAACCAGAGCTTTGGCAATCCCAGCCTCTTTAGGTGCTAAAACATTTTCAAAGGCACTAGACAATTTCGTTCGCCAAATGGAGAATTTATGTTTCCATTGAGAATTGTGCCCCACCTTAATGCTCTCATCTGATCGTAAGAAAAGTTGTCGCCTTATCCCCTTGTTGCTCCAATATTTCTTTCCATCAAATGCGCCCGGATTAGAATTATTTGCAATGGGCTTGAGTGGCTTCTTAAAACTGATCACATCTCCTACCTGCAAAGTCAATTCATTCGAATCTTGAAAATAAACCACCATTATTTTTTCATTAGACGGGTACTTTTCTTGGCGAGTAAGAACCTCATTCAATGTAAACACCAAGGGGGAATACCGTCCTTCTTCCACTTTCCCCTCTGTAAATTCAGCTATCCTTACGCAGCTATCACAAGCCGTAAATTGAGGGGGAGTATTTGAAATATTTGGAGCTTTAAAAAATGTAAAACGCAACAATCCAAAGCAGAAAAACAAAAGGTAGAGTAAAAGGGATTTTAAACTAACCCGCAGAAAACTATGTTGCATCAATAAAAAATGAATACAAAAGTAGAGGACAAACACACCTGCAAGGGCATACATTGTTTCCGACAAACTAGCGGAACTATTTTCTCCAAGGAGATAAGTTAGGACAAGTAGGATTAACAAGCGCAAGGCTAGACTTGGTCTATTGATTTTAGGCTTCATAGATTAGGTATCAATTAGGTGGAAGAAGAAGTTACGACTATTTCATAAAACTTGCAAAAAGAGTAGGATTTAACCTATCCACCGAATAGCTCCAAGAAACTTTGTATTATCTGGCTTTTAGCTTCTGTACTAGCAATATTCTTTTTATTTTTGTAGTCTTAAATTTTTAGCAAAACTAGATGATGATAAAAGTAACTCTACCCGACGGTTCGGTAAGAGAATACGACAAAGGAAGCACTGCATTAGATGTTGCCAAAAGTATTTCTGAAGGATTAGCAAGAAATGTTCTTGCCGCAAAAGTAAATGGAGAGGTGCAAGATGCATTTCGTCCGATCAATGAAGACGTAGAACTTCAACTTTTAACCTGGAATGATACGGAAGGTAAATCGACCATGTGGCACTCTTCTGCACACATCATGGCTGAAGCATTGGAGTTTTTCTACCCTGGAATTAAATTAGCGATTGGACCTCCAA
This sequence comes from Lishizhenia sp., assembly GCF_057456495.1. Classification (NCBI taxonomy): domain Bacteria; kingdom Pseudomonadati; phylum Bacteroidota; class Flavobacteriia; order Flavobacteriales; family Crocinitomicaceae; genus Lishizhenia; species Lishizhenia sp. Next base: position 20,414 of record NZ_JBVCPV010000027.1, read on the forward strand.
TTGAAAATGGATTCTACTACGACGTTGATTTCGGTGAATACAACATCACTGAAAAAGACTTGGAGAAGGTAGAAAAGAAAATGAAAGAATTGGCGAAGCAAAAATTAGAATTTGTACGTCAAGAGATTTCAAAAGATGAAGCAATCAAGTACTTTACTGAGAAAGAAGATCCTTACAAATTAGAATTGATTGAAGGATTGGATGATGGAAACATCACTTTCTATACACAAGGTAACTTCACAGATTTATGTAGAGGACCTCACATCCCTAACTCAGGATTCATCAAAGCAGTGAAATTAACTTCTATTGCTGGTGCATACTGGAGAGGTGATGAAAACAACAAGCAATTAACGCGTATTTATGGTATCACTTTCCCGAAAGCGAAGGAGTTAACAGAATACTTAGAGCGTTTGGAAGAAGCGAAAAAGCGTGATCACAGAAAACTAGGTAAGGAATTAGACTTATTTACTTTCTCTCAACGTGTAGGTCAAGGTTTACCTTTATGGTTACCAAAGGGAGCTGCGTTGCGTGAGCGTTTAGAAAACTTCTTAAAGAAAGCACAACGTAAAGGTGGATATGATCAGGTAATCACTCCGCACATCGGAAGTAAAGAATTATACGTTTGTTCTGGGCACTACGCTAAGTACGGAAAAGATTCTTTCCAACCGATTAATACGCCAGACGAGGATGAAGAATTCTTGTTAAAACCAATGAACTGTCCGCACCACTGTGAGATTTTTAAATCAAGACCAAGGTCGTACAGAGATTTACCTGTAAGATTTGC
>NZ_JBVCPV010000028.1:0-20870 GCF_057456495.1 Lishizhenia sp.
AGGCAACTTCTTCGTAGGCAAACAAAAGTTTCTCCTGCATAAAGTAGTTACCGTACACCAATTCAGAACTCGAAACAGTGAAATCACCATTCGTACCTATCTTTAATCCGTGCAAATTCACGTCGTAGGTATATGTTTCAGCATTGGCTAGGTATCCATTTTCTATCAAAGAAGCAATGCTTTCTCCCACCAATAACTTATCGTAATTATCGTTCAAAGGCAAAGCCTTGTTCGATGAAAGTGGGGTAGCGGTTACTCCTAATATGTTTGCCTCCTGGTAGTAAGCGAAAATTTTTCTAAAACTGTTGTAGTGCGCCTCATCGACGATTACCAAACCTACATCTTTAATGAAGTTGGCATCATCTTGTAAACGGTTGTTTAGGGTCTCAACCATGGCAATAAAACATTGGTATTCACCTTGGTCTTCCAAGGTTTTAACATCACTGTTAATGATTTTATTGTCTACTGCAATGGCGTTAAGTTGACGAGAGGTTTGTACAGAAAGCTCAATACGGTGCGTTAAAATCAGTACCTTTTTGTTGAATAGCTCTATGTAGCGTCTCGCAATTTCTGAGAAAATAACTGTTTTTCCTCCTCCAGTTGGAAGCTGATATAGCAAATTGAAATTATTTCCATTCGCTTCTAGTTCGTTAACGATTTGGTTAACAGTGTTTTCCTGGAACGGATATAATGTTTTTGCCTTTACTTTTACTTCTTCTTCTATCATCTCCACGCTTCAAAAATTGGGCTACAAAACTACAGCCTTTTTCCTGAAGAAAAAAGTTATCGGCCGCTTTTATCTTAAAGGATTGTTAAAGTGACTGATTTTTAGCCCATTTGTAGTATAAATAACTTCTATGTGCATATTTGTTTTTTCTAAGCAATCCAATGATGCCTCCTTTTATCTTTGTACATCGAAAGCTAAAAGTGTTATTTTAGCGCAGCGAAAATTTAGAATATAAAAAAGACATATAAAATGAGCGAAGTTCAAAGAGTTTCTTGTTTGATCATAGGTTCTGGTCCTGCAGGATATACAGCAGCGATTTACGCAGCACGTGCTAATATGAAACCAGTAATGTACCAAGGTATGCAACCGGGTGGACAGTTGACTACAACAAATGAAGTAGAAAACTTCCCAGGATACCCTCAAGGTATTACAGGTCCACAAATGATGGAAGAGTTAAAAGCACAAGCAGAGCGTTTTGAAACAGATGTAAGATGGGGATTCATTGAAAGAGTTGATTTTTCAGGAGAAATTCACAAAGCTTGGGCTGATGATGGAACAGAAATCCACGCAGATACTATTATCATTTCTACAGGTGCATCTGCACGCTACTTAGGTTTAGAGTCTGAACAGAAATACTTGAAATTAGGTGGTGGAGTTTCTGCATGTGCAGTTTGTGACGGTTTCTTCTACAAAGGACAAGAAACAGTTATCGTTGGTGCTGGAGATAGTGCTTGTGAGGAAGCACACTACTTATCTAAGATTTGTACGAAAGTAACTATGTTGGTAAGACGTGATGAGTTTAGAGCTTCTAAAATCATGGCTGAGCGTGTTCAGAATACAGAAAACATTGAGATTTTGTACAACACAGAAACAGACGAAGTTTTGGGTGACGGACAAGTGGTTACTGGTGTGCGTGTTTTCAATAACAAAACTGGTGAGAAGAAAGAGATTCCTGCAACTGGGTTCTTCGTAGCTATTGGACACAAACCAAACACAGATATCTTTAAAGATTATATCAACTTGGATGAAACAGGTTACATCAAATACGAGCAGCCTGGAACATCTAAAACAAATGTACCTGGAGTTTTTGTTGCGGGAGATGCAGCAGATAAAAACTACAGACAAGCAATTACTGCGGCAGGTACAGGTTGTATGGCAGCATTAGATGCAGAACGTTACTTAGCGGCGAAAGGTCACTAAGCTGAAATAATATTAAAGTAAAAAGCCCTTCTCATTTTTGAGGAGGGCTTTTTTTGTGATGTTTTGTATAGCTGTTTTATCCTTAGATATGTATAAAGTGTTCATTTTGTGGTTTTTTAGTGAATGAAAGACCTTGAGTTTTACAAAGAGTATTTTCTACAGCTTACTCAATTAAGTCTACCTTTTAACATATCTCGAAGGAACGACTGGACTTTACTTATAAATTCAATAAGGAACAAAAAACACAGTATCATGAATAAACTATTACTCTTAGCGGGCTTGTTTTTGACAAGTAACATTTCCGCTCAAATGAACAGTTTTGTTGAATTGAATGAAAATTCATTACAATGCACTGTAAACAGCAATGGCGAATTGTTTAGCAATTTAGCCAATTCAGGACCAGGATTCAGCGTAGAATTTTCCCAGAGTTTATATACTATTTTTTCCAATAGAATTGTCTTGGCTGGCTTAGGACCAAATGGAGATTTGGCAATGACGAAACCACATGGAAGCAATAATTTGGCCAATGGTCCTTTAACTGTTGCACCGGGTTATGAATTCGGTCCTGCAACTATTACCCCAGCGGAAAGTAATGCATGGAGTCAAATCTTTGTCGTTACACAAGACGAAATAGATGAGTTTAAGAATTATCATGCTTGCATGGCAGACCCTAATTGTGATGCAACCATAAATTTTCCGAATTATCAAATACCATCCTCTATAAGTAACTGGCCTGCGCACGGAGATATCACAATAGACCAATCTTTTTTCTTAGCTCCATTTTATGATGCAGACTGGGACGGAAACTATAACCCTGAAGCAGGAGATTATCCTTGTATTAAAGGAGATATATATGCTTGGTTTGTAATGAACAATTATTTGACAGATCCTAGTGTAACGACTACTACAAAAGGGTTAGAAATTCATGTTGAAGTATATCAATTTGAAGGTCAAACTGGAGGAGATGCTTTATCGAACACCGTTTTTGTAGGTTATGATGTAATTAACAGAGGTACAACACCCTTGTCGGATTTTTATTTGTCTAATTATACAGATTTCGATTTAGGTTACCCACTTGATGATTACATGGGGACCTTGCCGGATATCAATGCTTATTTTATTTATAATGGAGATGATTATGACGAAACAAGTTCCTTTGGACAAGGTTTTTTAGATCATTTACCTGTACAAGGAGTTGTGAGTTTAAATCATGACTTAAGTGCAGCGGGTTATGCAGACGTAGATGTTTATACTCCTGTAGAGTATTATAATATCATGCGCGGCTACCATACAGATGGAAGTGTGAAGTATTTTCCAGGTACGCAAATTGCTACGGCCTTTACTTTTCCTTATTCTACAAATACGCCTTACCAATGGACAGAAGCAAATAGTGATGGAAATGGAATGGTAAATACACCTGGAGATAGAAGAATGCAAGGTGCTGTTGGTCCTTTATTCTTGGATGTGGGAGAAAGTATTTCCTATGATTTTGCTTTTGTATATGCAAAAGAAGAAGTAGCTGGATTAGGAAATGAAGCGAGTATAAGTAAATTGATTACAGATATTAACACGGTACAGGATTATTACGATAATCAAATGACAGATTGTTCTGGAGGTTTCTTGACGGTAGAGGTGATGGATGAAGTTGCAGTGAATATTTATCCAAATCCAACAACAGAGCTTTTATTCATAGAAACATCTGATAAAAAGGTGTTTGATTATAAGCTTTGCGATGCGAGTGGAAGAGTTGTGATTTCAGGACAAGGGAAGCAACAAGCGCAATTGGATATGAGTCAACTCATGCCAGGAGTTTACTATTTAACCATGATGGGTGAAGGTAAAGGTGTTTATAAGGTTGTGAAACAGTAATTTAAATTAAACATAAAAAAAGCCCACGCTTTTTGAAGTGTGGGCTTTTTAATTCAGTTAATTATATCCTTTAAATAGGTTTAACTTGAACGGTAATTCTTTCTGATTCTTCTTCTCCACTGTGGAAACGAATCAATTCAATCATGTTCTTTTCATCCTCAACCTCCATAAGTTCTTCATCAAAGCTAAAGTAATCGTCATCATCTACTTTTAATGACTTTTGAACTACTTCTCCGGTAACCGTATTGATACAAGTAAATTCATAACCTTCCAATTCAGATTCGAAAACCAAAGAGCTTCCTGTTTGAATTTCTTTAATGTCTAATTTTGGAATGGCCAAAACCATGTAGTTTTCTGTAGTTTCATCCAATACCTTGTTAGCTAAAACGTGCAAAACATAAAGGTTAAAACTTAACTCGTCTTTGTGGTGGTGAATAGTAGTAGAAATCGTCTTGATATCATCGTTTTCTACGTTACTGTGAATCTGTAAGATCTTTTTGCTATTGGTTTGTACACCTACCAATCTGTCCTCGTCATCATCATCTTCTAGATATTCTCCCTCCGTAATAGATAATACGGTGTTGAAGTTAAACTCTCCCGTTTTTACAACATCGATGATGTCTATATCTGTGTAAAAATGATTGTCTTCATCATCATCTGCTTGTAAGCGCTTAAAATCAAGGTTTTTGTGCGAAGCTATAGAAACCTCCATTTTAAAGTTGTACACTGTAATTTCCTGAGAAATTTCTTTCGTAGTTGGGTTTTCATTTATTGCACCAATGATAAAGGCATCATCTTCAATTTTGTAGAAACGCTTCAAGATATCTTTAGAAGATTCATGTTCAAAAAGATTAATCTTAAACTCTTTCTCCTTTTTCATGTCATACACATAAAGCGTATTCATGTCATTTAAACTGTAAGAGTTTGTTGAAGAATAATCTGGTAAATACGTATAAGTTCTTACACCATAAGTAAGGTAACGTCCACTTTCACTCAACTGTGTATTCATGTACACAGATCTTAAATTGTAGGGAAACTCATCTCCATTTTTGTGCGCTTTTAAGATGTCTTTGTAAATACTTCTGTTTTCGTCAATAGTACTTTCATCTTCGGCCTCATCTAACATTCTTTCTAGGTAATCTACCTTATCAGATAAATCGATCTCAGATTCATAAAGAATGTCGAAGTCTTTATTGAACACAATAACAAGATCTTTCTCATCAAAACTTCTCGTGTAACAACGAGCAATATAGTTTTGCGTACGACCAGATTCTGTTCTCAAATCAAGCTTCCATTTTTCAGGATCTACTTTAATTCTTTTAACAGATTTTTGTGACGTAATTACTTGAGATTCTAAATCAACCTTCATGTAATATAAATTGAAAGCTTCTTTCTCTGTGATGGCAACAAGTATTTTTGCTTCACCATCTTCAATGTTGTATTTGTAATCCGCTCTCTTTTTAATCTTTTCTACAGGCTTGAGCTTTTTCTTGTCTACCTCTATTCCTTTATCGTTGTATTCAATGAGTACTTTGTTCTTCACTAAGTCGATGTCAACATAGTAGTTTTCAAAGTTTTCATAGTATAAGGATGAAGTTCTTACATCTTCATTTTTAACCCTCAATTTAAAGGTGGGAGCAGCAGGGGCTTGTTCAGGTGGTGGTGGAGGTGTTTCTTGCGACCAAACTGTACTAAATGCGAATGCAGACGCAAGACCTAGGAGTAGGAAGTTTTTCATATTTTTTAAATTTTTGCTCAAAATAATCATTTTAGTGAAATAAGCGGAAGAAGTGGAAAAGCTTTTTGATGATAAGCGTATACTAGTTCCTTTGATTTTTTTGAAAAGGCAAAGTATCAAAGTTAAATAAAACTCTACTTTTGGGACGATCAATTTAGTAAGTATGAATCATTTTGATGTTGCAATTATTGGGAGCGGACCGTCAGGAGCTTCTACAGCTTTCCATTTAGCCCAAAAAGGTATTTCTACCGTAATCATTGAAAAAGAAACCTTACCGCGTTACAAAACTTGCGGTGGAGGCTTTGTGTTTAGAGGCCGTAAAAATCTCTCCTTTGATATTAGTGAGGTAGTAGAGAGTGAATTTAGAACCGTTGATATTTATCTGGGGGATAAACTTCACTTTAAAACTGAAAGAGAAGACCCAACGATCTCCATGATAATGCGTGATTCTTTTGACCAGTTAATAACTGAAAAAGCGAAGGAGTTTGGTGCACAATTGTTAGAAAACCATAAACTATTAGGTCTAAGGTTTGAGAACGATAAGATTTGTTTAGAAACTGCGCAAGGGGAATACACCGCTAATTTTGTAATTGCAGCAGATGGCGCCTTGAGTCCAACCGCTAAATTAGCAGGGTGGAAGGAAGATACCCGTAAATTGGTGCCCGCTTTGGAATATGAAATAGAAGTTTCTGATGAAGATTTTGAGCGATTATCAAAAGAAGTACGTTTTGATATAGATGCCATACCTTATGGATACGCATGGAGTTTTCCAAAGAAAAAACACTTATCTATTGGTGTAGCATCTGGTCGTAGAGGGAAAATTAATTTGAAGAAATTTTATCAAGAATACCTCGAGACACTGGGGATTGAAAAGGTGGTAAGTGAGCAGCAACACGGTTTTCAAATACCAGTTTCTCCAAGAACGGATGGTTTTGTGAAGAATAACGTCTTTTTGATTGGAGATGCTGCTGGTTTTGCAGATCCAATTACCGCAGAAGGAATTTCTAATGCCATTTTAAGTGGGAAACTTGCCGCTCAAGCAATAATAGAAAGTAATCAAGATAGAAGCTTGGCTGAAGAACTGTACCATGCAAAATTAGAAGATAATTTACTACCTGAATTACGTACAGGATTGTGGTTGTCGAAGTGGTTTTATGAGCAAAAAACAGTTCGTAATTTAATGTTGAAAAAATATGGTCAACGTTTTAGTGAAGCCATAGCTGATGTATTTCATGGCGAAAGAAGTTATCCGAGAGACATTAAAAAAGCAATCAAACAAAAAGTAAAAGAGTTAGTTTTTTAGGGGTAAATCTCTAATTCTTACCTATTCAAGATATAGAGCAGCAATATACTTTTTGTAATTGCTGCTTTTTTACTTAAATGTAGAATTTGCCAAGAGTCAGATTTTAAGAAAATAATTTTACTTTAATTCTAAAGTTATCGTCTTTTCTATCGATGTAGTTTCTCTCTCAAAACCATGGAAAGATTCATTATTGTAATTGAAGCAAAATTCAAGTGACTTGGAATCAATATTATTACATTCTAACTCGAAGGGGTCGTAAGGATCGATTTGAATCGGTTGTTTAAGAAGAATTCTTTTTTTAGTAATTTCAAATGACTTAGTATTTATAAGAGCAAATTCTAGCTCTATTGCTTCAAACCTTGGTAAGACTGTCTCGTTTAGTGATGTGGTTTTTGTGATAATAATTAGAAATTCTGATAAATTATCGAAAATTGAAATGTCCGGAACGAATCCGTAATGTGGTGCTAAGTAATTATAATCCACCTTCTCCTTGTTTGAATTGAGCGCATAGAAGTTTGATGTAGTGGTATCTGTGCTAACATTACTGGTGACAAGTAAAAGTTTGTTGGACTTGACCTCAATGTCTGTATGCGCATTTAATTTTTCGCCCACGGTGATTATGTAGTTGATATCTAGTATGTTATATATGCCAAAGTATTCAAATTCACTTTTTTTATAGAAACCTTTTAAGTCAAGTTTACTTACTACTGTCTTATCGTTTTTAACGTCTAACTGCGATAAATTAACCTTAATATCCGATTGTGTTTTTAGCGTGATATCAAATTCCAAATTGTGTAAGATAACTTCTTGTTTAAATATGTTGTTCTCTTCATCTTTTAAAAAGGAAAAGATGACAAAAGAATTGGTATCCATAAGTATGGAGTTGGTGATATAACTATTCCTAGACAATCTTCGAAAGGCTTTGAATTCCTTTTGCTCTCCTGTTTCAATATTCTTTAGATAAAAAATGTTGTTATTGGTAATATAACCGTCTGAAGAAATTAGGTAGAAACGGTAGAGTACGTGTTTATTGTCTTGTGTTAAATTTGCATCAATAATAAGATTGTTAAATTGGATATTATTGTTTTCGTACTCATCAAGATTTAATTCTTTAATCAAGTACCTAATTTCAGTGAGTAGATTATACTTTGTTTTAAAAAGAAATTTGAGCTTTTCATCACAAAATATTGAAACTGGTTTATCTAAGGTATACATACTTACAAGACTGATGTGATAGGTTGCTTTTGCAGTTATAGGTGATGTCTTTTTCTCAATATTTGTTTTGAATTCATTTTGGTTGTGAGGAATTCTCTTAATAATTTTTGAGTATGTTGTTTGATAGTTATCTAGGTTGGTTTTATGTGTATAAACATATAGATAATCAGAATTTCTAACGATGTAAATAGAATAGAGTTCATTTTCAAAAATCTCGTGGTAATGTTTTATACTATTCTCAAGGTTAAGTGGTGTTTTTTTTATTGCCTTAAGCTTTATTTTTCCGCTTTCTTCTCCGTTAATGATAATTTTAGATTTCCATTCTTTTACGAAGTATTTAGTATTCTTATATACTAGGTTGGATTTGAATTTATTTGTAACCGTTTTGGTGTTTTCACTTAAGGTGAAATCCGTAAGTGTTTGAGCGCTTAAAAGTGGTGATGAAAGTAGAAGGAATACTAGTATAAGGTGCTTAATAACCATTGATTTTTAAATTTTTGCTAAAATACATTTCTTTTAGAGAACGTGACAAAGATTAAAATCTGGCGCCGATAGCAGCGGCATGGGGGGCAGACTTTTTACTTATTTCTTGCGCGCTTTGCCCTGCGACCACCGGAAGCTGGAAAAGGGGGAGAAGAATAGAAAAAAGACAAGTGCCATATAGTGGATAGCGGTGAATGTCCAGCCAAGCTGAAAAGCCAAAACGCATACCCATTCACACCCTGTGGAAAGACTTTTGAGAAATTTAAACTTGAAATTTTGACTTTAATAAAGAATAAGATTACTTTTATCGCGCAAATTAAAAGAAGACATGAATTTACACGAATATCAAGGAAAATCCATTTTAAAAAGCTTCGGTGTAGCAATACAAGAAGGAGTTGTTGTAGATAAAGTAGAAGACGCTGTTGCAAAGGCAAAAGAATTGTCAGCATCAACTGGAACTGAATGGTACGTTGTAAAAGCTCAAATCCACGCAGGGGGTAGAGGTAAAGGTACTGTAGAAGAAACAGGTTCTAGAGGAGTTGTTTTAGCGAAAGGTATCGACAAGGTAGAAGACACTGTAAAAGGAATTTTAGGTGGACACTTAACTACATTACAAACTAACGGTGTTGGTAAGCGTGTAAACAAAGTATTGATTGCAGAGGATGTATACTACCCAGGTGAATCAGAGCCATCTGAGTTCTACATGTCTGTATTAATGGACAGAGATAAAGGTAGAAACATCATTATGTATTCTACTGAAGGTGGTATGGATATCGAAACTGTTGCAGAAGAGACTCCACACTTAATCTTTAAAGAAGAGATAGATCCACGTGTTGGATTACAAGGTTTCCAAGCTAGAAAAATTGCTTTCAACTTAGGATTGAGCGGTAAAGCAATGAAAGAAATGACAAAATTCGTTGCTGCATTATACGCTGCTTACGAAGGATGTGATGCTTCTATGTTTGAGATTAACCCAGTATTGAAGACATCTGATGATAAAATTATCGCGGTTGACTCTAAAGTAACTTTAGATGACAACGCTTTATTCCGTCACAAAGACTACGCTGAGATGCGTGATAAAACAGAAGAAGATCCAACAGAGGTTGAAGCTGATGAGGCTGGATTGAACTTCGTTAAATTAGACGGTAACGTTGGTTGTATGGTAAACGGAGCAGGATTAGCAATGGCTACTATGGATATCATCAAGATGTCTGGTGGTAACCCAGCTAACTTCTTAGACGTTGGTGGTACTGCAGATGCTGAGCGTGTTGAGAAAGCATTCCAAATCATTTTGAAAGATGAGAACGTGAAGGCGATCTTAATCAACATCTTCGGTGGTATCGTAAGATGTGATAGAGTTGCTCAAGGTGTTGTTGATGCATACAAGAACATGGGTAACATTCCAGTTCCAATCATCGTTCGTTTACAAGGAACAAATGCTGAAGAAGCGAAGAAATTAATCGACGAATCAGGATTAAACGTACACTCTGCAGTTCAATTACAAGAAGCTGCTGACTTAGTAAAAGAAATCTTGGCATAGTCCATTAGATATATTTTTTAGAAAAAGGGATTCCAAATTTTTGGAATCCCTTTTTTTTTAGTTAAGAATTATGAATGAAGAGTTAAGATATTTTTTATCGGCCTTCGAGACTTCTCGAACCTCGAACCTCAGGCCTCAATTCCATCTGATAGGTTTGAGGCCTGAGGGGCGAAGAATGAGCCGTCTTGAAGGTCGATATTAAAGGATTTGAAAGATTTAAGCACTCGCTGCGCTCGCTATTTGATTGATTTGATAGATTCAAAGGATTAATGAAAAGGAGGTTATCGAGCGGAGTCGAGATACCGAAATTAGAAGCATCGATAATTATCTTGCTCAATACTCGCACTCAAAACTGTACCTCTAACCGTCTAAAAGTCTAGTTATAATTAATAATTTCTTACCTTAAGCGTGTTATACCATCATCATGCTAAAACACATTCATTTTCTAATAATCACTTCATCATTGGCGTTTGTTGTATTGTTTTTATCCTGTAATCATGAAGTTGTAGAAGCACCAATAGGAAATAAAATCAATGAAGAAGATTTAATAGAGAAGAATAATCGAAAGAAGAATAACTTAACTATTTATGTAGAAGGTTGGAGTTGTGTTTACCGAATTGAGTTATCGGAAGAAGGTAAGGGTGAATTTGTTCGAGGTTATTCAGAAACTGATGATTTGGGGAAAGAAGAATTTACACGTGTATATGAGACCTATACTTTTGAAGTTACAAATACAATTGTTCTGGATTCTATCCACTCAGTTATTAAGCATCTAAGTGCAGATGTTAATGTTGTAGATAACTTAAAGATGAGCGATGAGAAAAGAATGTTGTTAAAGTATAACGATGAACTACGTCTTGATGCATATAATCTGAGTGGTGCTGACGAAATTTATACGCTACTAAAGCTTATGAATCCTTATTTACAGGAGGACTTTATTGATGTTTGTAGATAAGTAGAATTACTCATTTATATGTAAGCTCTCCGTCCTCTGCGATTAATACCAAAACTAATCCTCTTCCTCAATACTCACACTCAAAACTGCCTCTCTAACCGTCTAAAAGTCTAAGAATCTAAAACTCTCTGTCGCTTTAGGCGACATTACAAAAGAAAAAACTTGTAAAAAATACAGAGTTTGTTCAACTTTGCGCTTCCAATTCAGAACCAGTGAGTACATTTTTAAAAAAGGACATGATCGTATATAAAACTAGAGAACAAATTGAGATTATGCGTGAAGCAGCTCAAATTGTAAGTAGAACCTTAGGGAAAGTAGCAGAAGCCATAGAGGAGGGGATTACTCCATTAGAGTTAGATGCTATTGCAGAGAGCTACATTCGCTCGCAAAATGCAATTCCAGGTTTCTTAGGTTTGTACGATTTCCCAAACACCTTGTGTATTTCTGTGAATGACGCTGTTGTTCACGGTTACCCAACAGATAGACCACTTCAGAATGGAGACATCGTTTCTGTAGACTGTGGTGCTATTTTCGAAGGGTACTACGGAGATCATGCCTACACTTTTGGTATTGGTAATGTAGATCCTGAGGTTCAAAAATTATTAGATGTTACTTTAGAATGTTTGAACATAGGTGTTGAACAAACGAGAGTAGGAAATAGAATTGGTGATATCGGTTTTCACATCCAACAACATGCAGAAAAGCACGGTTACGGAGTAGTAAGAGAATTGGTTGGACACGGTTTAGGAACAACTATGCACGAAGAGCCTCAAGTACCTAACTATGGTAAAAGAGGTAGAGGTAAGAAAATTCAAGAAGGATTAACGATTGCTATTGAGCCTATGTTAAACATGGGGACAGAGCGTGTAAAATACCTAAGTGATAACTGGACTATCGTTACAGCTGATAACAAACCAAGCGCACACTTCGAGCACGACGTGGCTGTAGTTGATGGAAAACCAGATGTGCTTTCTACGTTTAAATATGTAGAAGAAGCATTAGCGAAAAAGAAATAAATGTCGGCAGCCAAACTCGTTGGTTTAACCACAATCTTATATTTAATCATGGCCCTGCAATCTTTGTTGGGCCTTGGTGTTTTTTTACCCATCCTTCCCCTGAAGGAGGTGTTAGTTTCCATCATGGCTATAGCCTTAGGTGTGATGTATTGGAAACGCGATAAGAAGCCTTATTCTTATCTATTTTTTTATGGACTTATCGGACTGCTATTCTCTAATTTTACCCTAGAGATTTTACTGAGTGCCGAAGAGCGTGTAGCGTTCAATAATGAGGTGTCTGATTACATTGGTTTAGCGCAGTTCTTATTTATGGGGATACTTTTCATTTATCTTTCCTTAGAGCGTGTTGGAGAAAAAATACGGTTTAACCTCTTTCCTTTTCTTACCCTTGTTGTTGTAACCATTATCAATTTCTTTGGAGAAAAGTCATGGGAAGCCCTTGCGGTTTTACCTTTAGCAATTGCATTTTATATACAGTATCATAAAGCAGATGAGGACCAAGTTGACGCAGATAAGTTTCATGCGCTTAAAATGTGGTTGGTAGGATTTGCAGTGCTAGGAGCTATTGATGCATTGGCCATTTGGATCAACAAATAAAGGTCTACACAGATTGCATAGACCTTCATCAGTATAATTACAAAAACCAAAACTATTGAATTATAACTACTTACTTAAACGAGAGTTGTGTAAAAAGGTTATCCTATTCTAAAGTGAGCTTGATTTTTCAAAATCACCTAGAAGCTAGAGGGCTAGATTTATAGAGGTCTAGAAGTTCAATTAGGTGTATCAATTTTTCGAATTCTTCAAATCCCTATTATCAAAAGGAACAAAGGACTACAGGTTCCTCGACTCCGCTCTGAAACTTAGTTTATACACGCAAAAGTATAAATTAACTGAGCTTATCGAGCGTAGTAGAGATGAGCGTAAACCTTGTGTTCAAGTTTTAATTCCTCAATTCCTTAAATTGTTGAATCCTTGAATCTTTGAATTTTTAAATAGCGAACGCCAGTTCGCACTTAAATTTTTAAATCTCCATCAGCATTAACGTAGAAAATTGTATATTTCTTTCAAATACACTGTTTATGCCTTTCAATTCCATTTTTAGCTGGTTGATGAAGAAACGAATTCATCAGATAGATTTGTTTCGTAAGTATCCAAGCGAAGTACAAGAAGAGTTATTTCATCGTATGATAGAAGCAGGACGTGCTACGCGTTTTGGAAAGGAAATGGGCTTTGAGCAGATAGAGAATTACAAAGAATTCAATGCACGTGTACCTTTAATGGATTACGAAAGTCTGAAGCATTGGGTAGATTTCGCGATGAAAGGGGAGGAAGATGTTCTGTGGCCAGGCGAAACCAAGTGGTTTGCAAAATCATCGGGTACTACTTCAGATAAGAGTAAATTTATCCCCGTAACCAAAGAGTCTTTAGAAGCTTGTCATTACAAAGGAGGAAAGGATCTTTTGGGCTTGTATTACGATCAGCATCCCGGAACGAAATTATGGAATGGAAAACATTTGATAATTAGTGGATCATCAGAGTGTAATGAACAGCATTTATCGTCTTCATCCTATATTGGGGATTTATCGGCCATTATCGTTAATAATTTGCCGTGGTGGGCGGAGCTGAAAAGAAGACCTTCCAAGGAAATTGCTTTGATGAGTGAATGGGAGGAGAAAATAGAGTGTATTGCTCAATCTACCCTAAAAGAAGATATACACATTATAGCAGGAGTTCCTAGCTGGACATTGGTTATTTTAAATAGAATTTTAGAGATTACCGGAAAGAAGACCATTCAAGAGGTGTGGCCGAACATAGAGCTTTTTATGCATGGAGGGGTTAGTTTTGAGCCTTACCGTAAAGAATTTGAACGTGTCATCGGCAATCCGTATATGAACTACGTAGAATCTTATAATGCCTCGGAAGGTTTTTTTGGAATACAAGATACCAAAGATGGAGACCTGTTGCTGATGTTGGACTATGGAATTTTCTATGAGTTTATTCCTATGAATAAATATAAAGGAGTAAATTCTGAAGAGGTGATTCCATTAGACGAGGTAGAGTTGGGAGTGAACTATGCTATGGTGATTACCACTAATGGAGGATTGTGGAGGTACATCATCGGTGATACAATCATGTTTACAGAACAAAAGCCAAAACGTTTTAAGGTAACGGGAAGAACCAAGAGTTTTATTAATGTATTTGGAGAAGAATTGATTGTTGAGAATGCTGAACAAGCAATGTCTGTAGCCTGTGAAAGAGCAGGTGCTCAGGTACACGAGTATACTGCGGGACCTATTTTTATGGAGAATCAAAAGAGTGGGGGGCACGAGTGGCTTATTGAGTTTACAGAAGAACCTGAAGATTTTAATTATTTTGTGGAGGTATTGGATAATACACTGAAAAGTTTGAATTCTGATTACGAAGCCAAACGTTATAAGGATATGGCTTTGGCCTTTCCTAAGGTGCATAAATTAAAAAAAGGAAGCTTCAATATTTGGTTGAAACAAAAGGGGAAATTAGGGGGACAGCACAAAGTTCCGAGATTAATGAATGATAGAAGAGTTTTAGAAGAAGTTATGGACGCAATTCAATTGAATGTGCTACCTTAGCACAATTAAGAGTTGATTGTTTATAAGTGAGTAAGATTTCTTTCGATTTTCATTTAAAACCAAAGAATTAATCAAATAATTCTCCCTATATTTGCAATCCGAAAAAAGATTATTAATTTTGCATTCCCATTTGAGGGGAAAAAGAATTTAGAAAACACAGTAAGATGAAAAAAGATATACATCCAGAAAACTATAGATTAGTTGTATTCAAAGATATGACTAATGATTACTCATTCGTTTGTCACTCATGTGCACCTTCTACAGAAGATATTGAGTGGGAAGATGGAAACACTTATCCTTTAGTTAAATTGGATATCTCTCACAAATCTCACCCTTTCTTTACAGGTAAGGCTCAGTTTGTGGATACTGCAGGACGTATCGATAAGTTCAAAAACAGATACGCTCGTCACATCAAGAAATAAGATTGACATCTATATATTAAGTATTGAATCCCGGTCATTTTTGATCGGGATTTTTTG
This sequence comes from Lishizhenia sp., assembly GCF_057456495.1. NCBI lineage: Bacteria > Pseudomonadati > Bacteroidota > Flavobacteriia > Flavobacteriales > Crocinitomicaceae > Lishizhenia > Lishizhenia sp. The sequence goes on from NZ_JBVCPV010000028.1 coordinate 15,138, forward strand.
TGTTTGGAGAAATTAACTCTAACGTACAAACCCTACGAGCTTCACCTTTTAATGGATCTAAGGATGGAGGTTAATGCTTGAGTACCAACTTCATCTTTACGCGAGTACGCAGCTTTATAGAGGACTTCTTTTTCCTGATGATAGAGTGCTGCGAAAGTTTTAGAAGTATTGGTATGCCCTTTGTATTAATCGGCGCTTTTCTTAATGCCTAAGGTTGTCTCAATGAAAAAAATGCCGGTATTGCAATCTTATAAGTAAGTTGTGGCAATGTTGTATGAGCTTACTCCGCTGTTATCCCGTGTTTATTCTTTTCAGTAGCGAATAGGAGGGAGGTGATGATTTGTTCAAGGATTTTGTTTCTTTAGAAATAAAAAAGTCCCGACAAATTTGCCGGGACCTTTCTTAGAATAGTTCTATACATTATTGTTTTACCAATCTCATTACGTGTGTTTGGTTGTCAATTGAAGTCAATTGAATAATGTATACTCCGCTTTGTAAATCCGTAAGGTCAATTGTATTGATATCCTTACTTCTTACTGTATTTACTTCTTTTCCTTGCGTAGTAAATACTATAGCCTCTTTAATGATTTTATTACTTGTTATTTTAACTATACCTGTTGTAGGGTTAGGCGAGATAGCGATGAAGTTCGTTTCGTTGTTACTTACTCCAACATTGTCTAAAATGTAGCATTCTGAAGTGTCTGTACAAGTTCCATTGCTCACTACAAGTGCATAGCTTCCGTTTTGTGTAACGTTAAAGGTTGCGCTTGTTTCTCCAGCAATGGCCTGGTTACCATTGTTACAATCTAACCACTGGTAGGTGAAGTTTGCAGCTTGGTTCACAGAGCTGAAAGGAGATGTTGATGCATCAATTTCTGCAATTACATCAGCAACAGTAAGTGTTGTTACAACAATACTATCACAAGTATTAACACCTGATAATGTGTCTCTATATGTACCTGCTGTTGTATAGCTGTTGGTTCCAATGTCGTATGAATCACCTGCACAAATCGAGATGTTTTGTGTGTATTCAGGAGCTGGTGTTACTGTTAAAGTGGTGATAACAACACTGTCACACATACTCGTAGAATAAAGGGTTGTTGTATAAGTACCGGCGTCTGTGTATGTATTATTCCCTATTTGATAACTTCCTCCAGCACAAATGGATACTGATTCTGTGTATTCTGGGGCAGGGGTTACTGTAAGGTTGGTGGTAACTACACTGTCACATCCATTTGCTGCGGTTAATGATGTAGTATAAGTACCAGCGTCATAATAGTAGTTGTTACCAATTACGTAAGGATATCCTTCGCATGTTGTTACATTTTGAGTAGAAGTGATGGCCGCTGGCTCCGTTAAAGTGAAGGAAGCTGTTGAATCCATACATCCTCTAGCATCAGTTACAATACATTTGTGTGATCCTGCAGATAAAGTACTTACGGTATTGATAGCAGTAGTTGGTCCGTTTGTCCAATTGTAGCTATACGGTGCTTGTCCACCTGTTACTATAGCTTCTCCAAATCCATCGTTTCCATTATTACAAACTAAATCAAAGGTGTTTCCTAGAGAAACCGCTAAAGAAGATGATCCGGCAAGTGCTAAAATGTAAATTCTTCCATTGGTAGTACTTTGATTCGTAAACACTATTTTAGAAACATTTTTACTTTCGTTAACACACGAAATAGGAATGTCAACATTGTAAATTCTTGGGTTGTTAAATACATTTCCAATAATATCAGAGGTTCTACTTACCCTGTCAATATTGGTCATAATGTAATTAGATCCGTTGAACCAGTCATTAACAGCATATCCCGTTGTAGATTCTGTTGTTCCATCAGAGAATATTACTTGAGCATCCATTATCCCAGCTCCTTCTGTAGAAAGGCAAAGCACACTAATACTAGCGTAGTTAGATGGGGTAGTTAATTCTAAAGTATCTGTTTGTCCAGAAGTCTGAGAAGGGTTCGTTAAATAAAGTGCATTATTTCCTGTATAACTTTGCAGTTGGTAACTGTATCCTCCGTTTGCAACTGAAAGGTTATCCGGTAAACCTTTTGTAGAACCTGCTGCTGTTCCGTACGCTTGCGAGTAGAACACAAAGCTAGAACCGTCCATACTTAAACTTGTTGTGGTAAGAGCTGGGGAGGTTTCGGCTACTATATCTTCGTTATAACCGGTCGAGGCTATAGGCTGATATTGCGCGTAGGTCAACAAAGAGCCTGCTAGCAAAGCTAGGGTTAGCGTAATTTTTTTCATGATTATGGTTTATTTCGTGTCTAACGAATATATCCATAATAGTGTAGAAAAGCTAAAAAATGGTTCGGACAATTAAGGGACAACCTTTCCGGGATTCAGGATATTGTTGGGATCGAAGAGATTTTTAATATTTCGCATTAAATTTAATTGGACTTCATTAAACATAATGGGCATGTATTGTTTTTGAACCAATCCAATACCATGTTCTCCAGAAATTGTTCCTCCTAGGTTCTTCGTCAATTCAAAAATTTCGGTAATGGCTTTGGGTAAATCATTTGTCCATTGGTCTTCTGTTAAGTCACCCTTTAAGATGTTTACATGTAAATTTCCATCTCCGGCATGACCGTAACAAACCGATTCAAATCCATATTTACGACCAACCTCTTTTACACCTGCTAATAATTGAGGTAATTCATAGCGTGGAACTACGGTATCTTCTTCTTTATAGGTAGAATGAGATTTTACAGCTTCACCTACTTTTCTCCTTAAATTCCAAAGTGTGTTTTTTTGCGCTTCGTCTTCAGCAAAAAGTATTTCATCTGTATTGAAATGACTCAATACTTCCATGATCTGTTCACATTCTTTAAAGAGAACTTCTTTATCAAATCCGTCTACTTCAATAAGTAAATGAGCTTCGTGATTTTCTTTCACTTCCACCTTTTGATCACCGGTGAACTTTTTGGCTAAGTTCAATGCATCCTTTTCCATGAATTCCAAACCGCTGGGCGTAATGCCTTTTCTAAAGATAGCAGCCACAGCTTCACAAGCTTCTGTAGCTTTGTAAAAGGGAACGAGCATGAGCAAATTGTCGGTAGGATGGGGGATGAGTCGTAAAACTATTTTAGTAATTACTGCCAATGTCCCTTCACTTCCTACGATAAGTTGTGTTAGGTTGTATCCAGTGGAATTTTTCAAAGTGTTTGCACCTGTCCATATAATTTCACCATTGGGTAATACTACTTCTAAGTTTAATACGTAAGCATTGGTAACACCATATTTAACTGCCTTTGGTCCACCACTATTTTCTGCTACATTTCCACCAATAAAACAAGAGCCTTTACTGGCTGGGTCTGGTGGATAGAAAAGACCTTTTTCTTTTACAGCATTTTGAAGTTCTTCGGTAATTACACCAGGTTCTGTAGTTACTTGATGATTCTTTTCGTCGATTTCAAGAATACGATTAAAGTATTCCATACTTAAAGCAATAGAACCTTCTTTGGGAATTGCCCCACCACTTAGACCTGTTCGGGCCCCTTGAGGAGTGATAGCTATTTTATGGGTGTTGCAGTAATGCATGATTGCTGCAACTTCTTGTGTTGTTTTTGGTTTTAATACGGCGAGCGGAAGAATAGATATATCCTCCGTTTCATCCTTACTGTATTTGAATAGGTTTTCTTGATCTACAAAACATCTATCGTGTAACAGATTTTTGAAAAAATCAAGGTGCTTATTGAATTCCATCAAACTTTCTTTCTACGTAATCAATTAAACTATGTATCACCTTGATGTGGATTTCTTGTGCTCTGTCGGCATATTTAGAATGAGGAGCCCTGATTTCTACATCGCATAGATCCGCCATTTTACCACCATCTTTTCCGGTTAGGCCTATGACGCGAATTCCTTTTTCTTTGGCGACTTTAATAGCGTTAATTACATTATTAGAATTACCACTAGTAGAAATAGCGAGTAATACATCACCTTTTCTTCCTACACCTTCCAGATAACGAGAGAAAACATGATCATAACCGTAATCATTAGAAACGCAAGACATATGTGAAGCGTCGGAAATAGAGATGGCGCCCACAGCTTTTCGGTTGTCTCTGTACCTTCCCGTTAGTTCTTCGGCAAAATGCATGGCATCACACATAGAACCACCGTTACCGCACGACATTACCTTTCCATCCTGCTGAAAACTATTTACAAGCAGTTCTCCTGCAGCCTCTATTGCAGCAATGTTTTCTGGATTAGTATAAAAAGTAGATAGTATCTGTGCAGCTTCTTCGAAATGCGCTTTTATCTCATTCATATGTCTCGATTGAATTCCAAAAATAATTAAATTTAGAAGTAGACCCTATTGAAAATGTAACAAGATTATTATATTTGATGCTCCTAGTTTTAAAAATCTTGGACTAATACTATAAAATATGAAGAAAACATTATTGGCGGCCTTGACACTCCTATTAAGCTTAACTGTTGTAGCACAAGAACCTACATGTTTTGAGCGCTATGAGAAGGCGTTTGAGGAAAGAGGGTCTTATACAGTTTCTGATGATATGCACAGAAATGTAGTTATTTCATTTTTCGAGAATGGTGAAGTATACTGTATTCAAGGTAAAGCTAGAGTTGAAAATGGTGTGATAACAAGTATTTTCTTCTTTTACGATGATAACACTTCTGAAATGTTAGATCGTAAGTTTTTCAATGATCAAAGACAGCCACCAAAAATTACAAATGGAATTTCTGAAATGATTACGACAGAAGACGGAGAGAAATTCAAGGTCATCTTTATAGATCAATTGAAACCAAAGAAAAAGAAATACAAAGAGGCCGAAGTGCCAAACGATTTATAAATGAAAAAGTCCCGATGAGCATCGGGACTTTTTTTGCTTTATACTTAAACTTCCTTGTAAAGTTCGATTTCCTCTTTTTGAATTTTATAGGTTCTAAAGCCGTGTTTTCTGTAGAATGGCTTTGCTTGTGGTGCGTCTAAATTACAGGTATGGAGCCAAACTCTCTTGGGCTCTTCTTGCGCTATTAAATGGAGTAGGGATTGAAACGCTAAATCAGACCATCCTTTTCCTAAATACTCTTCCTTCAAACCAAAATAGATAATCTGGCAAGTGCCTTCTATGATTTGAAATTCACAAAGTCCGATGACCTCCTCCTTTAAGTGTATATTAAATATTTGTTTTATACCTTTTTCTAGATCCTCTTGAAGCGCTTTTTCACCAGCGATAATTCTACCCACCCAGTTCCATTTTTGACCTACGGCTAACCACGTGTTAAAATAGGCTTCAGCCTCATGTGTTTGAACCTTATTAAGTTTAATATCAGTAGGGTTAGAAGCTTCGATTTCAGGTACCACTTCTAGCATCATGTAATGGACCAAAAGCTCTTGTTTTGTTGTTTTTTGAAAGTGTTTGTTAAATGTGTTCATTTGATAATCAGCTATAGTACGAGCGGCAAAGTTAGGAATGTTAATAACACTTTGTCATATAGTTGATATTAATGATATGAAATGATATATTTGCGAGCTATTAAATTTTCAAACTATAAGATTACGATATGCGTAACAAAGGATTTTTTTGGTTTTTCACAATTGTATTGGCAGTTGTGTGTTTATACCAGTTAACGTTTACGTTCGTTTCGAACGGTGTTGAAAACGACGCAGAGGCTGAAGCTAAAGCCCAAGTTGAAGAAATGTTTGCCAACCTACCAGCCGGAGACTCAATTTTAGCGCTTCCAAACGGTACTACG
>NZ_JBVCPV010000029.1:0-20690 GCF_057456495.1 Lishizhenia sp.
AGCAGCGCCCCGAAGGCCAGCCAGGCATGATGCTACACAAAATTCATCATTCAATTCAGGTGCATAACTTGCATCCCCGGCAACAATGACAAATGAACTCTCAAGGGAAACACATTTAGCAGAGGATCCATTTCGTATAGCCTGTGCAGTAATGGTATCACATGCACTCAGAGTTAATCCAGGAACTGTCCAATTCCCCCCAGAAGTTGTGGTTGTATACCCCGCTTGCTCTCCATTGATAAACAATAAAATTTCTACATCGGTAGCTATATTATCGGGAGCAGGCATGGTTCCTGAAATACTTGTTGTAGACTCATCAGGAGATAAGGTAGTAATCGTAGGTGTTTCAGTTGTATTGTTCAAACCTACACAAATCCACACGGGCTCAGATTCACACTGACCAGAAACAGTTTGTGTCACTCGATAGTTCCCATCATTTAAACAAGGACCTCCTCCAGAAGTACAACTCGTGGTTTGTCCTGCCGCACTCCCTCCTAAACATCTCCATAAAAAATCACCAAAACCATCAACAGTAATCGTATTAAAAGGCGATCCACTTGTAAACAAGTTACCACTTTGAGGATTCGTTTCTGTAATACTAAACCCTTCATATACTTTAATCTGCGCACCAGGAATACCGACCCCCTGTAAAGCCTTACTCGCGTTACATTCGGTAACACTCACTATAGGATCAGTACAAACTGCACCTACAACCTCTAAATTACAATCTGTATAAGATATACTTTTATCTACTGCTGTAGCCACTGCAACTATCGAATCATTCGCAGCAAGAGAAGGTGAAATTCCTGTCAACTCCCAAACTCCTCCAATACTGTTCGCAGTACCGATAAGACCACCATTTTTATATACCGCCACTGAAGTCCCGTCTGCTTCGTTGATTTGACCCGATACACTTGTTGCTCCTAAAGCAATTGGAGAATCTAAAGTTGGACAAGCTGTTCTATCTTTACAGTTCCCTGCATTAATATCATCCAAAGAACAAGGACCTTGATTTTCTACTATGGTTTCATAACACTGTGCCAAAGTCCCACAACTTCCATCCGTACCTCCTAAATCTGAAGCTGAGGATGTATTACAAACAGTTGATTTGTTAGCCGCCATATTATCTACTATGGCTAATCTCATATTGGAGGTTGAAGTAACACCAAACTGCGCAGTGATATCATCAAAATCAACGTAAAAATCTAGAAAATAATTGTAGGGATTACATATATTCGAATGAGCAATAGATTTCTGATAATGGGTTGTTCCTAGATATGAGATAACAGGAGTACAATTCGGAGTACCATCTACGTCATAGACATAAACTCCAAATTTTGTAGCCAATACTATTTCAATCTCAAACCCTGGGTTGCTAGAACTATAATCTGGATCTGCATCCGCTCCTGAATTTCCAAAAAGTCCATCTGTATCTATTAAAATGCTGTAACTTTTTGCATTGGTACTTGCACTTCCCATCCTCAACCTAAACAACCAATTGTTGTTGGCATCTACATATTGAAGCGCCGGATCTTCATTTCCAGAATCCACGAAATCCGTAAAACCACAATTGGCTCCATTTCGAATATCACTCGTTGGTTCCATACCTGGAAACACAAAAGGTACATAAGGAATTTCTGATTCTGCATTGTCATTATTAACAAAACCTGTTGTGGACGCAGATACATAACCATCCCCGTTCGGATCTAAAATTGCCGCACCACCTCCGGTAGCCGGTTCAAAAATCATCCCCTTAGTTTGGGCAAAAGAAAAGTTGGTAAATTGTAGTAGGAATAGAACAAAAATAGCTCTAAGGTATTTTAACATAGCAGTGAAAATTTTCGGCTCAAATGTACTTTACTTGACATATGAATACTTAAAAATGTTACCAACTACCCATTTTATTAGTTTAACAACTCCAGTTTTTTGACAAACATTACAAAACAACCCAAAACTATGTTATTCGTAACATCTCACAAACCGTAAAACACCACATCACAGCCAAGGTAAAACCCTTATACCCACTAGGGGTTAACTCCTAAAAAAAACAAAACCTCCCTTCTAAATTATACCTTTCTAACCTCATCTCCCTTCTAAAAATTCGACCTGTCATCTCACCAAAATTACATTTTCAAAACAAGGATGAGAGCACCTCCAAAGATTTCAGTACTTTTGCAAAAAATTAGGAGAACATGTCAGGTTTTAGTGAGAAGGATAAACAAAAATTAGAGCAGTTAGAAATTGCCGTAAAAGGTGCGAGAGATTCTTTTTTGGGATACCCGGTTTCTAAAGATTTCGACTACTCTGAAATCCTTAACTTTTTACAATACCCTATCAACAACCTGGGAGATCCCTTTGAGGATTGTACCTACAAAGTACAAACCCACGAATTAGAACGTGAGGTAGTGGCTTTCTTTGCAAAACTATTTAGAGCGAACCCAAAAGATTATTGGGGATACGTAACCAATGGAGGTTCAGAAAGTAATTTGTACGGACTTTATTTAGCACGCGAAATGTATCCGAAAGGAATGGTGTACTATTCGGAGTCTACCCACTACTCGGTAAAGAAAAACTTACACCTTTTAAATATCCCAAGCATCGTAATCCGTTCAACGCAAAATGGAGAAATGGATTACGAAGATTTCGAAAATACGGTAAGAATGAACCGCCATAAACCGGTTATCGTACTTTCAACTTTTGGTACAACCATGAAAGAAGCCAAAGATGACGTGGGTAGAATTAAATCTATCTTAAAGAACTTGGCCATTCACGATCATTACATTCACGTTGATGGCGCACTTTCTGGAAGTTACGGTGCCTTTATGGATCCTAAACCTGCTTTCGATTTTAAAGATGGTATAGATAGTATTTCTATTTCCGGACATAAATTTATTGGTTCACCTATGCCTTGTGGGGTAATCGTTGCCAAGAAATCAATCCGCGATAGAATCTCAAATGGTATTGCTTACATCGGTTCTTTAGATACAACAATTACGGGATCTCGAAATGGTCATGGTCCACTTTTCTTGTGGTACGCTATTAAAAAAATGGGGGTAGACGGACTCAAAGCGCGTTACGAAAAGAGTTTAGAAACAGCACGTTACTGTGAACAGCGTCTACAAGAAATAGGTGTAAATGCTTGGAGAAACCCTAACAGTATTACTGTGGTGATGCCCAAAACACCCGCTTCCGTTAAAAACAAATGGCAATTGGCTACAGAAGGAGACATATCTCACATCATTTGTATGCCTAATGTTAGTAAGGAACAAATTGACGCGTTCATTGAAGACTTAACGATGGCAGACCAAAATGAAGAAGAAGAATACGCTTTTGATTTTTAGTTCTTAGACCGTTAGACGTATAGATATTTAGAAAAGGGTGAGCATTACGTTCATCCTTTTTTTTGACGAACAAATCTTTCCTTGGCAAACGGCCGGGTCATCCGCTATAGTCTTCAAAATATTTTGCAGTTCTCACATTGCTTTTTAGCATAGCTTCTAAAGTCGCTATACCTTAAAGCGTGTTCACGTCAAACTCTTTCAAAGCCTGCCACTTCTCCCCCTGTTTGAATATACTCCTTACCCTACTACTATGCAGAAACCTCCTTGTTTAAAATGCAATATCCCTCCAACAAAATCCGTTATCTACTTTCAAACGTAAATCTTGTAACCAAAGCATTTAAACGCGTTTTACCGTAAAATCTAAACCATGAAAAAACTAGGCATCATACTTCTCTTTATCGCACTCGGTTTAATCATTACACAATGTGCAAGTTCAAAAAAATGCGATGGCCGTAAAGGGCAAGCTACACCTATGGGAAAAATATAGGTTAGATTTCTAGACAAGAACTTACACTCTTTTCTTCGATTTCAACGCCACGAAATCCTTCAAATAAAAAGGTTCAAAGTAAGCTACATCTTCAAATTGCTCGGCTTGGAATTTTTCAAAAGCTTTTTGTACATGCCCCTTCGCTGAAGATTTAATACGCACATCAAATTCCAAATTTCTATCCTTCCAGATTTCTTGCAATTTTTCAGCACCGTCTCCACAAATCAATAAATTCTCAAAATCACTATAGGTATCTTCCGCTATCACATCTGCAGAAATGGCTTTTAACTCTTTCATTTCTATATCGTAAATCCCAGCAAAAACTTCCATTCTACGTGCATCAATTAAGGCACATATGTTTTTTGTGGGATGAAGCTCATGCCCCTGAGCAGCAATTGCTTCTAGTGCATTTACAGCGATTAATGGAATACCCAATGCATAACACAATCCTTTGGCGGTAGAAACACCTATTCTTAAACCGGTGTAAGAACCCGGACCGCTCGTTACCGAAACAGCTGCTAAATCTTTGGGAGTTAGCTTCGCATTACTTAAAATTTGCTCCACAAAAACCGTCAAATTTTCTGCGTGTGTGTACCCGTCCTCTTCCGTCTCTATCACCTCTATAAGCTTGCCATTGTTAGACAATGCTACAGAGCAAACTTTGGTTGCTGTCTCTAAATGAAGAATGTATGCCATAGCACAAAAATAAATTTTCTTCACCGAAAATTACACGAAATTCTTTTCTATCCTGAACATTTATTATTTTAGCGCTTCTATTTAAAAATTAATAACAGGAAATGCCATATTTGTTTACATCAGAATCAGTTTCTGAAGGGCACCCAGACAAAGTTGCCGATCAAATTTCAGACGCACTTATAGATCATTTTTTAGCATTTGATCCTAATTCAAAAGTGGCTTGTGAAACGCTAGTAACAACTGGTCTAGTAACATTGGCTGGAGAAGTGAAATCTGACAGTTACTTAGATGTGCAGCAAATTGCACGTGACGTAATTGCTAAAATAGGATATACAAAAAGTGAATACCAATTCGACGCAAAATCTTGTGCTGTAATTTCGGCGATTCACGAACAATCTGAAGACATTAACCGTGGAGTTGACAGAGATAACCCAGAAGAACAGGGTGCTGGAGACCAAGGTATGATGTTCGGATACGCAACAGACGAAACTGAAAACTACATGCCGTTAGCATTAGATCTATCTCACAAGGTATTGATCGAGTTAGCTGCATTGAGAAGAGAAATGAAAGACATGACGTACTTACGTCCTGATGCAAAAGCACAGGTAACGATTGAGTACAGTGATGATAACGTTCCACAAAGAATTGAAGCTATCGTTGTTTCTACACAACACGATGACTTTGATGCAGACGAAGAAAAAATGTTAGCACAGATTAAATCTGACATCGTTAACATTTTAATTCCACGCGTTAAAGCACAATTGAAGCCGGAAATTCAAAAGTTATTCAACGACGATATTAAATACCACATTAACCCAACAGGTAAATTCGTAATCGGTGGACCACACGGAGATACTGGATTAACAGGTAGAAAAATTATCGTGGATACTTACGGAGGTAAAGGAGCTCACGGTGGTGGTGCTTTCTCTGGAAAAGACCCAAGTAAAGTAGATAGATCTGCGGCTTACGCTACACGTCATATCGCTAAAAACTTAGTAGCTGCAGGATTATGTTCTGAGGTATTGGTACAAGTTTCTTACGCAATTGGAGTAGTAGAGCCTATGGGAGTTTACGTGAATACTTACGGAACTTCTAAAGTAGACATGAACGATGGAGAGATTGCTCAGAAAGTTTCTGAGATTTTCGACCTACGTCCAGCTGCGATAGAAAAAAGATTAAAATTAAGAGAGCCAATTTACAGCGAAACTGCTGCATACGGTCACATGGGAAGAAAATCAGAAATTAAAACAGTTACTTTCAACTCTGGAAGCAGAACTGTGACTAAAGAAGTTGAGACTTTCACATGGGAGAAATTGGACTTCGTAGATAAGATTAAAGAAGTTTTCGGATGTTAACTTGTTAATAATATCGAAAATGAAAAGGTCTCCACATGGAGGCCTTTTTTTATGCTTGAATTTTATAAACACATGTGAATATCGAGCATTGACTTCTCAAACAAAAAAAGGATGAACTTAACGCCCATCCTTCTACTTTTATTTTCTAGAAATTTAATCTACTACCTTAAACAATAGCCCAATACTTCATCCATAAATTCTTTCGGAGCTTCGGCATGTATCCAGTGTCCGGCATTCTCTATGGTTCTAATTTCACTATCCGGAAAAGCTTCGTGTATGCTATCATAATCCTCTTCTAAAATGTAGCCCGATAAACCTCCGCGCATAAACAAAGTAGGTACGAAACATTCTCCTTTCGGAAGTGGCACCAAAATCTCTGACATTTTAGCTTCTAATACAGGAATATTAATACGCCATCCTAACTGTCCTTTTTCCTTCCAATACAAATTCTTCAACAAGAACATACGCGTCGCTTCATTTTCGACGTATTTGGCCATTTCTTTGGCTGCTGCCCCTCTTGTTTTAATCACATCCAAATCTAAGGCGTTTAACCCTTCTAAAATTGGTCCGTGATGTGAAGGGTAACTCTTAATTCCCATATCCACGACAATCAATTTCTCGATGAGTTCTGGATATTTTTGAGCAAAAAACATCGCTGTTTTCCCACCCATACTATGTCCTAAAATATAGGCATCTTCTATTCCTTCGTCGTCGATCAGTTCTTTTAAATCCTCTGCTAAAAGGTCGTAATTAAACGCATCACTCCAATCCGAATGTCCGTGATTACGTTGATCTACTAAATAAACTTCAAAATATTCTGACAGGCGCTTGGCGTGAGTTTGCCAATTATCCGACGAACCAAAGAGTCCGTGCAAAATAATAAAGGGCGCACCCTCTCCCATTTTCCTGTAATGCAATTTCATATCTATGTGCTTTTTTATATGCTTAATCTAACAAACGTTTGTACATGTGTACCGTATTCTCTAATCCATAGTAAAGTGCGTCTGATATCAGGGCATGTCCAATAGAAACCTCGTCTAACTGCACCAAACTCTGCTTAAAGAATTGTAAATTTTCTAAACTCAAATCATGTCCGGCATTAATTCCCAAACCTAAATCATGAGCTCTTTGGGCCGCCTTTACGTAGGGAGCAACGGCTTCGATTTTATTCTCTGCATACTCCTCTGCATACGGTCCTGTGTACAATTCTATTCTATCAACACCCGTAGTTGCAGCATGTTCGATAAGTTCAACATTTGTCTCAATAAAAATAGATGTTCTAATTCCCCACGACTTCAACTTGGCAATAACTTCCTTTAAAAAATCTTGTTGCTTAATCGTATCCCATCCTGCGTTAGAGGTTAATACGTGTGGAGGATCGGGTACTAAAGTAGCTTGCTCTGGCAGCGTTTCTTTACACAACTGCATAAACCTTTCATCGGGGTAACCTTCTATATTATATTCGGTAGTTACTACCTTTTTTAAATCGTAAACATCTTGGGTTGTAATATGCCTTTCATCGGGTCTTGGATGAATGGTAATTCCATCTGCTCCAAAGGACTCACAATCTTTTGCAACCTGCACAACATTCGGAACATCTCCTCCTCGAGCATTACGTAAAGTTGCTATTTTATTGACATTTACACTTAATTTCGTCGCCATAGGTACTAATTTTGTGTTTCCAAAGTTATATACATTGAACCAAATTAACTACATTGGCACAAGACAATGATTGCATTAGAATTAATAACAGAAGAAATTCCTCCATTAAAACACTCTGATTCAGGAGAAACAGCCTTAAGATGGATGGAAGAATTCAAAGTTGAGCACTTGCCAGTTTTGAAAGGGAATAACTTTGTGGGTTTAGTTTCTGAAGAGATCATCCTCGACAGAAATGATATCGAAAAGAGTTTGGATGAATTATTTGATCATTTACCTCGCCCTTACGTAAAGCAGCACACGCATATTTACGAGATTCTGGCAAAAATTTCCGATGAAAAAATAACCACTGTTCCTGTGTTAGACGACCATGAAAATTACTTAGGAGTAATTGACATAAAACGTTTAATGCAACACATCGCCGATACAGGTAGCATGAAGGAAGTAGGAGGCATCATCGTAATAGAAGTCGCTCAGCATGATTATTCTTTGGCACACATTGCACAAGTCGTTGAATCTGATAACGCTAGAATTTTAAGTGCTTATGTTTCCACTTTACCAAATTCTACAAAACTTGAAGTAACGCTTAAAATTAACCAAACAGAATTGGGTAGAATTATCCGTTCGTTAGAGCGTTATGACTACATCGTGAAAGCTTCTTACCAAAAGAACACGTATCACGAGGATTTAAAAAACAGGTACGACGAATTGATCAATTACCTCAACATATAAGTATGAAAGTTGCCGTTTATTGCCGTAAGTTAATCAAACAACACATCCCTCAATACGCCAAGTTTTTCAATATTTTAAATGATTTTGGATGGACACCCGTTGTTCATTCTGACTTCAAACAACAATTGATTAAAAAGGTGGGAATGGGTCATCATTTTGACGAATTCAATTCTCATTTTGATTTAGCTACGGGTATAGACTTAGCGGTTTCTATCGGAGGTGATGGTACATTCTTAAGAACGGTAAGTTATGTGCGCGCAAGCGGTGCTCCTATTTTAGGTATTAACACCGGTAGATTAGGATTCTTAGCCAACGTAAACGAAGAAAGTTTAGACGAGGCCATGCAAAAGGTGAAAGATAAAAAATATGTTCACCAGAGCAGATCTTTGTTGCGCGTAGAAACAGCAAACAATATTTTTGGTGAGGACAATTTAGCCATGAATGAATTGACCTTGCACAAAAAGGATACTTCATCCATGATTACCGTCCACGCAAGTTTGGAAGGGAAATACTTAAATTCATACTGGGCAGATGGTTTAATTGTAGGTACGCCTACAGGTTCTACAGCCTACTCTTTGAGTTGTGGTGGACCGATTATTACTCCAGGTTGTCAGGTACACATTCTTACCCCTATTGCACCGCACAATTTAAACGTTAGGCCTGTTGTGGTTCCCGATCACATGCCCATTAAACTTCAAGTTGAAGGTAGAGATAGGTCTTACTTAATGTCATTAGACTCTATTTCTAAACCCATTAAAAATGGAACTGAAGTTACGGTGAAGAAAGCAGAGTTCATGATTAACGTAGTGAAGTTTGAAGAGAATAACTTCTTAGATACCATTCGTGCGAAGATGATGTGGGGAATGGACAAAAGAAATTAGTTTAGATAGCTAGACCACTAGAGGTCTAGAATTCTAGAAGTTTTGAAAAGGATGAACATTGAGTTTGTCTTTTTTTTTGCTTTTAATTATCTAATATCATACTACTATTTTGTCTCTTTTCAGAGTTGAATAATAAAACGATTTGTAGTACGTTTGTGCTTTAGAATTATGAATCAAGTAGCTCGCATTTTCACATTGCTTTTACTTTTAGTGGTTTTCCCATTAAAACACTATGCCCAGCACGATCATTTTTGGTCGAAATCTGAGTTAGGTTTTACCGTAGGTGGGAGTTACTACATCGGCGATTTGAACAGATTTGGACATTTCAACAACACCAATCTTTCAGGAGCTATCATCTTTCGTCACAATTATAATTCTAGAGTTGCACTACGTGTTTCTCTGATGTATGGAAAAGTTGAGGCTTACGATTCATTGGCCAATAACGACTACCAACTCAACAGAAATTTAAGTTTCGAAAGCACCATTTTTGAAGGAGCTCTTGGGTTTGAATTCAATTACTTCAACTACAAAATTGGAAACAAAAAATACTATGCCACTCCTTTCATGTTTGCCCAACTAGGTATGGCACGCATTAACCCTAAAGCTGAATTAAATGGCGAACTCCATGAATTACAACCTTTAGGTACAGAAGGTCAGGGTACAGAACTTAGTGGTAACGATTACTACAATCGCATGCAGCTTATCGTTCCTATGGGCTTTGGATTTAAAATTAACTTGGGTAAGAAAGCGGCCGTTACATTAGAATATGGGATTCGCAAAACCTTTACCGACTACCTTGATGATGTAGGAGATATTTATGTAGACAACATTGCATTGGGTGCTCGAAACGGAGACTTGGCTGCAGCATTTGCAGACAGAAGTACAACATTAAATCCTACGGGAAGTAAAAGAGGGAACCCAAACACAAAAGACTGGTACAGTAATTTCGGTATAGGTCTTACCTTTAAACTTGGTAGTCCGAGAACCTGTTCATTTAGAACCGAGCAAAGAAACCGCCACATCATTTGGTGGAAGAATTTGTAAAATTCAGTTTAGAAAGCGAGAAATTTCAGTTTCGGCTCCTCGACTCCGCTCGGAAACCTAATATCTATACTTAAATAAATGTATCGAATTGTGTCGTACTGAGAGATAACCGCATATTCAAATCATTACAAACAAACCACAACAGGTTCTCGAGCGGAGCCGAGAGACAAATCCTTCAAATCTTCAAATTGTTGAATCTTTGAATTGTTGAATCTTTGAATAAAAAATGTAACCCAAATTCCCCTCCTTCTAAATAATTCATCATTCTTAATTCTCCATTATGAATTAAATTTATCTTTGCCACCAGTATATGTTATCGGTAAAAGAAATAAAAGCTCCTATTGCAAGCGAATTAGATGAATTTGAAATTCGTTTCAAGCAAACGATGCAATCAAAGGTTCCGCTTTTAGATAAAATCACTACTTACATTATAAAACGTAAAGGGAAGCAAATGCGTCCTATGTTTTTGTTCCTTACTGCTAAAATGCTGGGGAAGATAAGTGATGACACCTATAACTCTGCTTCACTCATAGAACTTTTACATACAGCAACCTTAGTACATGATGACGTTGTTGATGATGCCAATGAAAGACGTGGTTTCTTCTCAGTAAACGCTTTGTGGAAAAACAAAATCGCCGTTTTAGTAGGTGATTACATGCTCTCAAGAGTTTTACTTCTTTCTATAGAAAACAAGAAATTCAGATCTCTTGAGATCGTAGCGCGTGCGGTTCGAGAAATGAGTGAGGGTGAATTACTACAAATAGAAAAAGCAAGTAAACTCGATATTACTGAGGAAGTTTACTTTGAAGTAATACGTCAGAAAACAGCAAGTTTAATTTCTTCTTGTTGTGAAGCTGGTGCTGTTTCCGTTCAACGTGAAGATCAGGCAGAAAACATGCGTAAGTTTGGAGAATTGATAGGTTTAGCTTTCCAAATTAAAGATGATATTTTCGATTATGGTACTCCGGGTAAAATTGGAAAACCTACGGGTATAGATATTAGAGAACGCAAGATGACACTGCCGCTAATTTATGTGGTGAATACAGCTCCAAAAGAAGTGCGTAATGAATTGCTTAATATCGTACGTAGACACAATGAAAAACCTAAAAAAGTACAACGTGCTGTACAATTGGTGGTAGAACATGGTGGTATTGACTACGCTTACCAACGCATGTTAAAATTAAAAGATGAAGCATTGGAGTATTTGAAGGATATTCCCTCCTCACCTGCCAAGGACTCAATACTTGGTTTAGTAGAGTACACTATCACCCGTGAAAAGTAGTATTCATATCCAACTCTTCTTCTTTTTTCTTAAGTTTGATTTTTAATAATTGCATTGAAAATAGTACACATGAAGCATCTTAAATATTTTACTGCAGTCATCCTTGCAACCACACTTATGGCGTGTGGAGATTCTACAGAAAAAGTAGCGGAAAACAAAGCTGAAAAAACAATTGATTTGGCGAATCTTCCATTGAAGGACACCACGGATAATAATATTTATCAAGAATGGTACGAAGGTCACCAACAGATTAAAATAAAAGGTGGCTTAGATAAAGACGGAAAACGTCACGGTGTTTGGAAGTTTTTTGATGTAAACGGAAAAGATAGAAGCATCACTACTTACCGTCATGGAAAACGTCATGGTCATACCATCGTTTACTACCCTAACGGTATGTTAAACTACAAAGGTGAATACGATAACGACAGCACGGTAGGTGAATGGAAGTTTTACTTTCAAGACGGATCTATTCACAAAATTGTTAATTACGACGAAGAAAAATAATTATGGCAAGAATCCCCCAACATATCATAGATGAAATCATGGAAACTTCTCGCATTGAGGAGGTGATTGGGGAATTTGTGAATTTGAAAAGAGCAGGTTCTTCACTAAAAGGTTTAAGTCCTTTCACAGATGAAAAAACACCCTCTTTCATTGTTTCACCAGCCAAACAAATATTCAAATGTTTCTCTACCGGTAAAGGGGGTACGGTGGTTACCTTCTTAATGGAAAAGGAGCATTTCTCTTATCCAGAGGCCCTGCGTTGGTTAGCGGATAAATACCATATTGAGTTACCCGAAGAAAAACCCTTAACACCGGAAGAACAAGAACAACTTACCGAACGTGAGAGTTTGCACATCGTGAATGATTTTGCCAAAGATTTCTTTGTGGAACACATGCACGAAAGTGACGAAGGTAAAGCAATAGCCCTCTCCTACTTTAGGGAAAGAGGTTTGCGAGACGATATTATTAAAAAATTCCAATTGGGGTTTTGTCCGCAAAACAGTAAATCTCTTACAGATGTTGCCCTTGAAAAAGGATATCAACTCAAATACCTCAAGCAGGTTGGTTTAACAAAAGAGAAAGATGGAAGAACCTTCGATTTCTTTAGAGGAAGAGTAATGTTCCCTATCCACAGTGTTTCTGGTAAAACTTTAGGTTTCGGTGGTAGAACACTGAAGAGTGATAAAAAAATTGCCAAGTACTTTAACTCCCCAGAAAGTATCATCTACAACAAAAGTGAAGTGTTGTATGGATTGTACTTTGCCAAGGGAGATATGATAAAGTACGACAACTGTTACCTGGTAGAAGGGTATACAGATGTTATCAGTTTACATCAATCGGGAATAGAAAATGTTGTAGCCTCTTCAGGTACGAGTTTAACAACGGGTCAAATTCGTTTAATTAAGCGCTACACCAACAACATTACGATTTTATACGATGGTGATGCTGCTGGAATCAAAGCCAGTTTTAGAGGGATAGATCTTATTTTAGAGGAAGGACTCAACGTAAAGGTAGTTCTCTTCCCTGATGGAGACGACCCAGATTCCTATTCTAAAAAAGTAAGTTCAACAGAACTACAAGAATACATAGACCAACACAAACAAGATTTTGTTTCGTTTAAAACAGACTTGTTGTTGGGAGAAGGTGGAGATGATCCGCTAAAAAGAGCTACGTTGATTAAAGACATCGTTGCATCTATTGCACTCATCCCTGATTCTATTACACGTCAGGTGTACTTGCAAAATACAGCTACGCGTTTTGAAATGCCCGAGCAAACCTTGTTAATAGAACTTAACAAGCTTCGTGGTAAACATCAACAGCAAGCGGCAAAAGCTGCGCAACGTGCGCAACAACGCCCACCTCAGACACAGCAAAAGGCAACGCCTACTCAGCAACCTACCCCTCAAAAGGCGCAAATGCCAGAGGACATGCCACCGGATGATTTCTTTGATGCTCCTTTTCCTGACATGCCCGATGAGGCAATGATGTCCCAAGGTGGAGGGACTTCAGTAAGAACGCCGCAACCGCTGAAAGAGGAAAAGTATTACGCCAATGAATTAGACCTCATTCGTATCCTTTTAAAATACGGTACGCGTGCAATAGAGAGTGAACATAAAGACGAATTGGGTCAAACCGAAACCGTTGAAAGTTCAGTAATAGAACTTATTGTATACGAAGTAGAACGCGATGAATTGAACTTCACATCTCCTATTCTCTCTAAAATCTACAATGTTTTTAAAGAAGGAGTAAATGAAAACATACTTTACGGAGTAAAACACTTTTTAAGAAGTGATGACCAAGACATTGTTCGCGTAGTTTCTGAAATTGAATCAAGTCCTTTTGAACTAAGCAGGCACTGGATGGAAAAACATAACATAGACATCAACCAAGAAATACATAGACTGAATCAAGCTGTGTTAGGAGCACTCTATTCCTTCAAGATTTGTAAAATAAATGAAAGGATAGATGAAATAAGGGATATCTTTAAGAACGACTCCAACCTGGGTGATGAAAATATGATGGATTTATTGGCCGAACAAATGGCTTTGGAAAAAGTAAAAGGTAAATTTGCTACAAAACTGGGAAGAATAATTTTATGAGTTTGTTATCCATTTTCGATTGGTCATTCCCTCTCGGTGCGTATAGAGCGAACCTAGAGATGATTTTGTTATGGCTACTGATTTTTGGAGTCGGTTTTATCATTGATAAAATCATAAAGAAGTACGTTAAACGCTTTATCAAAAGGTCTAATTTAGGAATCGAAAACAAGAAGGTAACTATTCTTAGAATCCTCAGTCAAGTCCTTTTCCTTATCACATTCGTCGTTGCCTTTCAAGTCTTTAGAGTAGGTGATTTAAACGAAGGTAAGAACATCTCCCTGGGAGCTTTCATGGAGTATAATCTTATTGAAGTTAAGCAGATAAAAATCAGCATCGTTGACGTATTCTTAATTATCATCACACTGGTACTGGCGCGTTTGGCGGTGAACATCATTAAATTGCTCCTGTCGAGAAGGTTTAAAAACAACCCCGATTTCGATGAAGGAACCGAATATGTATATGTTCAATTAACCAAGTACATCATTTATATTTTTGCGGGAATCATTTCCCTGCAAATGATAGGCTTAAACCTCGATATATTGATTGGTGGGGGGGCCGCTTTATTGGTTGGTTTAGGACTTGGTTTGCAAGATGTTTTTAGAGACTTCTTCTCAGGTTTAATCTTATTGTTCGAAGGCACCATCAAAGTAGGTGATATTGTTGAGATACAAGACAATGCCAGCAGCAAGCCAATTATTGCAAGAGTGCTCAATATAAATGTAAGGACTTCGAAAATTCAAACGCGAGAAGGAACCACCCTAATTATTCCGAACTCAAAGCTTACGCAAGAAAACGTTGACAACTGGAGTTTAGGGAGCGAATTAACACGTTTCTCCATTCCAGTGGGTGTAGCTTATGGAAGCAATACAGAACAAGTAAGAGACCTCTTAAAACAAGCTGCTTTATCGCATCCTAAAGTAAAGAAAACGCATCCTGTATTTGTGCGCTTGTTGAACTTTGGAGATAATGCCCTTGAAATGGACTTGGTGTTCTGGGCCGATCAAAGCTGGGAGATAGAAAAGTTTAAATCTGACATCCGTTTTGAAATAGATAGACTATTCAGAGAATACAACATTACCATTCCTTTCCCACAACGTACATTGCATTATCCTGCTGCTGAAAGGAAGGAAGAAGAAATTAGTTTTGTTTCGCCAATTCAGGACAGACCCATAGATCCCAACGAACCGTTTAGAAAAGATAATCGATAAAAAAAGCCCCGAATGAACGGGGCTTTTTTATATCTATAGATTTATACGTTTATGCGTTTGCACAAGCCGTTTCCAACTTTGGTAAACTCGTTTGTTTAATTGCTCCGTAACCTCCGGCTACATCAATCAAATTCTCAGCTTCGTATCCATTTCTCAACAAAATAGAAATAGCAATTACACTTCGGTAACCACCCGCACAGTGAATGTGGTACGTAGCATCTTTATCCAATACATCCAATTGTTCGTTGATATAATCCAATGGATAGTGATCTGCCATTTCCAAGTGAGAAGATTCCCATTCTCCTGGCTTACGTACGTCCACTACATTTACTTGATCAATATTCTCAGCCAATTCCTCCGCAGAAATACTTTTTAACGTCTCAATAGTTAAACCTCCTTCACGAGCTGTTTCAACACCACCTTTCAAATATCCAATTGTATTGTCGTATCCTACTCTGGCTAAACGTAAAACTGTTTCTTCTTCTTTTCCTTCAGGTGCAATTAAAACAATAGGTTGATTGATATCTTCTATCAAAGCTCCAACCCACATTGCAAATGCTCCATTGATTCCAATAAATAAAGAATCTTTGATGAATCCTTTGATGAAATCAAACTGTGTTCTTACATCTAAAATTAAGGCTCCTTTTTCAACTTCCGTATTAAACTCTTCTAAAGTCAATGCTTTCGTACCTGTTGTTAACACCTCATCTATACTCGTATATCCTTCTTTGTTCATACGTGCATTTTTCGGGAAGTATTGTGGCGGAGGAAGAATACCTGTAGTTACTTCTTTGATAAATTCTTCTTTGGTCATATCAGCTCTCAACGCATAGTTCGTTGCTTTCTGCTCACCTAAAGTTCCAACTGTTTCTGAACTCATGTTCTTACCACAAGAAGATCCTGCTCCGTGTCCAGGGTATACTACTACATCATCTCCTAAAGGCATAATTCTATTGCGCAAAGAATCGAAAAGCATTCCTGCCAAATCTTCTTGCGTTAAATCTCCTTTAATAGCTAAGTCTGGTCTACCTACATCTCCCAAGAACAAAGTATCTCCAGAAAAGATAGCATGTTCTTTTCCATTTTCATCTATCAACAAGAAAGTTGAAGATTCTGGTGTATGTCCGGGTGTATGCAATACTTTAATTTTCACATCACCTATTTCAAAAATCTGATTGTCTTCTGCTACTAAAACGTCGTAGTTTGTTGTGGCTGTTGGACCGTAAACGATAGTCGCTCCCGTTTTCTTTGCCAAATCTATGTGACCCGATACAAAATCAGCGTGGAAATGCGTCTCAAAGATATACTTGATCTTTGCTCCGTTTTCCGTCGCCATATCTATATAAGGTTGTGTCTCTCTTAAAGGATCTATAATTGCTGCTTCTCCATTACTCTCGATGTAATATGCCGCTTCAGCCAAGCATTTCGTATAGATTTGTTCAATTTTCATGTGTTCCATTTTCTGTGGTTTACAAAATTTGCGTTTTTTCTTCACAATGGAAAGAAGATTTCGATAATTTTAGGGCAATATTGACAAAAAACAATTTATATGACATTCAGAATAATTGCAATAGCACTTATCTCATTATTAATTACTTCTTGTGTAAGTACAAAAATTCCCAACTTTAAGTTAGAAGATGGTATCTACGCCGAAATTGAAACCAATAGAGGTGTGATGCTTTTGAACTTAGAATATGAAAAAGCTCCCCTTACGGTGGCTAATTTTGTAGGTCTGGCTGAAGGAGATTTAACCGTTTTCGATACCATAGAATTTGATCAACCTTACTACGATGGTTTAATCTTTCACCGTGTGATTGACAACTTCATGATACAAACAGGTGATCCTAAAGCAAATGGTACAGGTGGTCCTGGTTACCGTTTTTACGATGAAACGGACAATGGTTTAACACACCACGACGCCGGAGTTTTGTCTATGGCCAATGCTGGACCAAACACCAACGGAAGTCAATTCTTTATTACCCACAGAAGTACAGCACACTTAAATGGTATCCATACTGTATTTGGACACATAGTGGTTGGACAAGATATCGTAGACCAAACCCAAAAGGGAGATACGATTGTAGAGATGAAAATTATTCGTGTAGGTAAAGAAGCACGTAAGTTTGATGCTACAAAAACCTTTAAGGTTGAATACGAAAAACGTAAATACTTGTTTGAGGAAGAGCAAAAAAGAAAGGCAGAGTTACAAAAACAAAATATGGCGCGTATTCAGAAATGTAAAAGCATGAACATCGATGAATACAAGGAATACTTCAAGACTCTCGTATTAGAAAAAGACAGCACTGCTGTGCAAACTGCTTCAGGTTTAATGTATGCTGTATTAGACGAAGGTACTGGAAAGAGTCCTGAAAGAGGTGACAGACTACAAGTACACTACATTGGTACCCACTTCTACGGAGATAAATTCGATTCATCTTACGATAGAAACCAACCCATTGCTGTGAACTACCTTGTTCAAAGAATGATTCCTGGTTTCGATGAAGCATTAGCGCTTTCTAAAGAGGGAAGTAAACTCGTAGTATACATTCCTTACTACTTGGCGTATGGAGCGCAAGGTAGACCAGGTATTGGTCCTTACGCAGATTTAATTTTCAGCGTGAGTTTGGTGGACATTCAATAAAATTGAAAATTGATTATTATCCTAGTCCCTCGACTCCGCTCGGGAACCTAGAGTAAAAAATTATAAAATATACTTAGGGCTTGCTTTTCGCAGGCCCTTTTTAATGTCAGTTCTTTAACAACCTACACTTCAATTTGTCAGGTATTTCACGAATGAAGTGTCATGCAAACAACCAAGCCAAGTCAATTCGGTTAACAACATTACACTTGCTAATTTGAAACGAAATTTAGAATGATTATTTGAAGGCATTGTTTGATATTTGCCCCCAATGAATGTAGCAGACAACATAAACATACTTCGTCATTTAACGATCAACAGGTTTTGGAACTTGATGAAATTGGGCCTTTCTTACCAACGTGCGAAACTCTTTAAAAAGTTCGATGCCACTGCACTTCCATTTGCAGCAAGCATAGAACCTACAACAGCCTGTAATTTAAGTTGTCCAGAATGCCCCAGTGGTCTCAAACAGTTTTCGCGTTCAACAGGAAAGTTGGGTGTAGAAGAAAACAAACAAATGCTTCGTAACATTGGTAAACAGTTGTTTTATGTAAACTACTATTTCCAAGGAGAACCTTTTTTAAACCCCAATTTCTTGCAGTTAATCAAAGATGCCAAACGTCAACGTATTTATACGGCTACATCTACTAACGCCCACTTTATTACCGAAGGCAATGCAAGAGATATCGTAAGTTCAGGTTTAGACAGACTCATTATTTCTATAGACGGACTTACGCAAGACACCTATGAGCAATACCGAAAAAACGGAAAACTCGATAAAGTAATCGCTGGAACCAAAGCTTTGGTGGAAGCAAAACGCAAACTCAATTCGAGTACTCCTCATTTAATTTTTCAATTTTTAGCCGTTAAACCCAATGAACACGAAATTCCTAAGGTTTTTGAATTGGCCAAGGAAATGGAAATTGATGAGGTAAGAATAAAAAGTGCTCAACTATACGACTACAAAAATGGCAATGTATTGATGCCCGACAATCCTAAATACAGTAGGTATGTAAAAGGAAAAAATGGTCAATACAAACCCAAATACAAATTAGCCAATAAATGTTGGCGTATGTGGAGTTCTACAGTTTTAACATGGGATGGGAAAGTAGTTCCTTGTTGTTTTGATAAAGACGCCAAGCATGTTTTAGGTTGTGCGACCTCTACTCCCTTCCGTCGTATTTGGCATTCTCCAGCCTATCAAAATTTCAGAAAAAGTGTTTTTACAGGAAGAAATCAAGTAGAGATTTGCAAGAATTGCTCAGAAGGCGCTAAGGTTTGGGTATAAGAAAGTAACTTTTGGTGCGTTAAATTGTTACATTTAATAAAAACTGCATCATGAGAAAACTGAACACCCTCCTCCTTCTAACCTGTATTTCCCTCTCTACTTTTGCCCAAGAAAAAGTGCTGGAAGTAAAAACCACCATTAGTGATGTTAAACTCTATTTAACGGCTGGTGAGATTACTCGAAATACACAACTGGATTTAGCCCAAGGGAGAAATAAGATTGTATTTAAAGGTATCTCTGCCTATGCAGATCCATCGAGTTTACAGTTTTCAGGAGATAAAGATTTCACCATTGTTTCGACCAATACCGAAATGGACTTTTTCACCGTTGAAAATTTAAACGAACGTTTGAATGAACTCAAAGATTCTTTACAATTATTTCAACGCGCCAACGATAAAATCAACAACAAACAACAAGGAATAAACGCAGAAATCGAAGTATTGAAGAAGAACAATTACTTTGGGAATTCTACAGAGCGTATCAGTATAGAAGATCTAGGCAAAACAGCTGACTTTTATAGAGAAAGATTGGAGAAAGCCAATAACGCACTCAGCGAACTCAACTACCAAAGAACAGAGAATCTGTTAGAAATCAACCGTATTCGAAGAGAATTAACAGATATCACATTTAAAGAAAACGAAAGATCTAACCAAGTAATTATTTTAATTGATGTTCCGCAAAAGACCCAATTAAATGCCACTTTGCGCTACATGGTATCAGATTGTGGCTGGGCTGCTACTTATGATTTAATTGCTCAGGATGTCAATCAACCTATAGACTTTTTTTACAAAGCTCAGGTATACAACAATACAGGAAACGATTGGAAAAATATAAACCTTATTTTAACCACCAACGATCCGAATCTAGATGCTTCTCTACCTGTCTTAAAAACTTGGCAGGTGAATCAAAGTTTGGTACAACGCCAAAACGTAGACAATAGATTTGGATACATGGCACCTACGAGCTCTACTCGATTTGAAAATAGAAGCAAAGCGAAAATGAACATTTCAAACATGAATCAACGTGCTTACGACACTTATGTATTGGGAAGAGCAGATGCCGCTAACCAAGGTGTTGTTGTGAACGGGAGCTATGGTTACGGCAACAATGCTGGTCCAGCGCAAGAAATGGTAACACAAACTACCAAACAAAATGTTCCTTTAAAATCAATCAACATCTCTCAAATTGCAGTTGATTTTCCTATCGCATATCCTTTCTCTGTGCCTTCAGACATGAAGCCGTATACAGTACTTATTAAAAAACACGAATTAAACGCTAATTTCTCGCACATGGCTGTGCCAAAAGTTGCCAAAGAAGCCTATTTACTCGCTAACATAGCAGGATGGCAAAAACTAGATCTAATACCGGGTAGTACACAAATATACTTTGGAGGTAACTACATCGGATCTTCTTACCTGAGCACAGAAAACACCTCAGACACGCTTAAGCTCTCCTTTGGAAGAGACGCGGAGGTTA
>NZ_JBVCPV010000030.1:0-20179 GCF_057456495.1 Lishizhenia sp.
GTTTCGAAGAGCATTTAAGTGATGAAAAATTATCTTACGGAATAGAATTTAGAAAAACGAAATCTCAAGAGATAAGTATAGCCAGTGTTGCACCTGGGAGTCCTGCATGGAAAAGCAATCAACTTCACGAAGGGGATATCCTTCTAAAATTAGAACATGAAGGCAAGGAAAATGAGAATTTTGAATGCACTTCTCTTAGCTCCCTGGCCGAAATGTTACAATCTTTTTCCGCTGAGAAAAAAACAAAATTCACGTTTAAGAAAACAAATGGAGAAACCATAGAAGTTGAACTCGAAAAGGGGGATATACAAGTCAGTGACAACATCATTTCTTCCTATATACTTGATGGTGAAGAAAAAATTGGATACATCTACCTTCCCTCCTTCTACACCAATGACGATTTTTATTTTTTACCCAACGGTTGTGCCAATGATTTAGCCAAAGAATTATTGCAGTTAAAACGCGAGGGTATTGAAGGATTAGTTCTCGATTTAAGAGACAATGGTGGAGGATCATTACTCGAAGCCATTCGATTAGTGGGTAGCTTTATCAATTTTGGAGGTGTCACCATTATTGACGAAAGAGCCGATGAAAGATATACTTTAAAAGATCCGAGCAGAGGTTATATTTTTGAAAAACCTTTGGTGATTATGATTAACCAATTCAGTGCCTCGGCTTCAGAATTGTTTGCTGCAGCAATGCAAGATCAAAACCGCGGGGTAGTTGTAGGATGCACGAGCTTCGGTAAATCAACCATGCAAAATATCCTCCCTCTTGAGAGAAGCGGTGAATATTTGGAAAATCATTTTGTGAAGGTTACTACAGGAGCATTTTACCGCATCGATGGAAACACACATCAAAACAAAGGCGTGGTGCCAGATGTTGTAATCCCCCACCCTTTCCAAAACATTCCTATTAGTGAAAAGCACAATTCGAATTCACTTTATTTTGATACCATTTCCAAAAAGACGTACTACTACCCCGGTACACCTATCGAGAGCTCATCCCTTCAGGCCCTGAGTAGCGAACGCATTGCAAGAGACAGCAATTTCATACAAGTCCAACACTATAATCAAAAAGTTCAACAACGCTTTAAAGGACTTACTATTTCTTGTAATTACGAGGATTTTGTGCACTACTATTACTCCGATGATACATGGGAAGGAGACACCGTAAAAGTTGTTTACACGGCAGACAGGCCCAATTATTTTAAAGACAATCTCTACACTGCTAAGGCAGATGAAATTATTGCCAATTCATTAGAAGGAATTAAAGATGATATCTTCATCAACGAAGCGTATCAAATACTTATAGATCTTATAAATCAAACACAAAACAAATGAAACATCTAAAAATGCTTTGTACACTTTCTTGTGCAATGCTCTTTGCTTTTACAAGCTACAGTCAATCTTCAGTTGAATACATGAACAGTATTCTTGAACCTATCGCTGAATTAAAAACAGAAACGTGGAAATACATGAAAGCCATTACCAAAGGTAAAGGTGCGCGTAAAGTTGAAAACAAACGTTTAGAGTTAATCACAGGATTAAAAAATGCGAAACGTCAAGTAGCTAAGATTTCTGATTTCGAGGGAGACGATGCTTTCCGTGCTGAAGCAGAAGAGTACTTAGGAATGAGTATTACTGTATTAGAAGAAGATTTCGGTAAAATCTTGGACATGGAAGACATTGCTGAGCAATCTTATGACTTAATGGAAGCGTATTTGTTGGCCAAAGAAAAAGCCAATGATAAATTACAACAGGCAGGTGATGAGCTAGATGCAGCGCAAAGAACCTTTGCAGAAGCTCACAACATAACATTGATTGATGCGGAAGACGATAAGACTACTGAAAAAATTAAAAAAGCGGGCAAAGCCCTTACTTACTACAATGAAATTTATTTAATTTTCTTCAAGTGCTACAAACAAGAGGCTTATGTTATGGAGGCGCAAAGTAGACAAGATGTAATGGCTATGGAGCAAAATATTAACACCTTAAAATCTGATGCCGAAGCAGGACTTGAAAAATTAGCTGCATTAGAAGCTTTTGATGGTGACAAAACATTAATTTCTGCGTGTAAAGAAGCTTTAGAGTTTTACTTAGATGAAGCTGAAAACACTTTCCCTACCATGTTGAACTTCTACTTGTCACAAGACAACATGAACAAAGCAAAGGAGACTTTTGAAAACACAAAAAAGAAAGACAGAACACAGAAGATAGTTGACAAATACAATGATGCAGTTAAGGCATACAACGAAGCTGTGGGTGAATTCAATGGTGTAAATGATGCCGCGAATGATAGAAGAGGAGATACCTTGAAAAACTGGAACAAAAGTGTAGATAAGTTCTTCTCCAATCACGCGTAATCTAAACCCATAAATTTGGCGTAGGTATAACTAGAAATGGTCATTTTAATTGCCCATTCCCCTTTTTCATACTAATTCTTAAAAAGATGATTAATTTTGGGGATTGAATCAGACTTTAGTACAATGATTAAAACGGATATAATTATTATAGGTGCAGGTCCAGTTGGACTTTTTGCCATCTTCGAAGCAGGACTTTTAAAGTTAAAATGTCACTTAATAGATTCATTGCCACAAGCAGGTGGACAGTGTTCTGAGATTTACCCTAAAAAACCGATTTACGACATCCCAGGATTTCCATCGGTATTAGCGGGAGATTTAGTAGACAACTTGATGGAACAAGCAGCTCCTTTTAAACCTGGATTTACACTAGGTGAGGCAGCTGAGAAAATTGAAAAGCAAGAAGATGGTTCTTTCATTGTAACGACTTCTAAAGGTACACAACACCACGCTCCTATCGTAATGATAGCAGGAGGTTTAGGAGTATTCGAACCACGTAAACCACCAGTAGAAAACTTGGCAGATTACGAAGACAAAGGAGTTGAATACATCATTAAAGATCCTGAATTCTACAGAGGTAAACGTTGTGTTATTGCAGGTGGAGGAGATTCAGCATTAGACTGGTCTATCTTCTTGGCTGAAAAAAACATTGCTTCAGAAGTTGCTTTAGTTCACCGTAGAAGTTCTTTCAGAGGTCACTTAGATTCAGTTCAAAAAGTTATGGACTTGGCTGAACAAGGTAAAATCAAATTGATTACTGAAGCTGAAGTTGTAGGTTTAGAAGGTGATGGTAAGGTTGAAAATGTTACCATCAAGCACAAAACTGAAGGTGAAATCAAAATGGATACAGATCACTTCATTCCATTATTCGGTTTAAAACCATCTTTAGGACCTATCGCTGATTGGGGATTAGAAATAGAAAAGAATGCCATCAAAGTAGACACAAGAGATTACTCTACAAACATTGAAGGTATTTACGCTATCGGTGACGTGAACACTTACGAAGGTAAATTGAAATTGATCTTATGTGGTTTCCACGAAGGTACAATCGCTTTACAATCGGCATTTGCACGTATCCACCCAGACAAGAAGAATGTATTAAAGTATACTACAGTAAACGGAGTTCAAGGATTCTAAAAACTTGTATACTTGTTAATAAAACTAAAGTCGACTCATTTTGGGTCGACTTTTTTTTGAACCTAATCCCAACTCAGGTGTACCGTTAGAAAACACCGCATATGAAAATAATTGCTCAACTTATTATAGCCCTATTACTGTTCTTCTATACACAGGTAAGTTTCGGTCAGAACAACGAACCTTATGACGACAGTTTAACCTTTTACAATTTTGGTTTGCCAGCTGTCCATCAATTCCACATCAAAGATAGTATTGCCAACAGCATGGGCTTTAATTATAGATATGTTGCAGGGTGCGTACTTCGTCCCGGACAAATGGAAGAAATCCAAGAACACAACAAGGCTGTTCGCAAAAGATTAATGCTTTTATTAGGTCCAAACTGGGAAGAAGAGTTCAACGAAAAATACGCCGAAGCGATGAAAGAAGATGAATAACTTATCTAATAGACATAGAGATTCTAGATAATCTATATACTTCAAAGCACACCAACAATTTTGAATTGTGGCTTTTAAATTTTGAAATGAATTTGGCTGCCTTATCGCGTTTTCCGCTATAGTCCTTAGTTGTTGGTTGTTTCAAAGTCGGCGCAAACCAAGCTTCACGGGGGTCGCTTTCCTTGCTTGCTTTTCAAACATCCAACACCCTCCGGGCTGCCGCTACAACCACGGGCAGGATTAATTCTTCTTACGCTTCCTCCAATTAAAATCTCTATCGTTAATCAATACAAAACGCAAAGAAATATACAATTGATTGGTATTCGTAAAACTATCCGATCGGGTTAAAAACATATACCCCGTCTGTAAATGCAAGGGTAAAAACTTATAACCTATTGCCGGACCAATACCAAAACGTGTTTCATCAAAATTACTTCGGAGAGCAATACTTCCACCATAGGTCAAATTCAACCTCCCCTTTTTAAACCAATAGCCTGCAGAATAACCCAAGACGTTTTCCTTAAAATTGTAATCAAACCCCATGTTCACGCCATGCGTCTTTGGTTTGACTAATTTCACCTGTTTAAATTGCATTTCTGCACCTAATTCCAAATGTCTGTAGCGACCTTGTTGAATTCCTATGTAAGGTCCAGATTTACGAACAGAGAGCAAAGGTTTCTTGTTTTTTTGCTCAAACAATTTCCTATCCTGACCGAAGGTCAAGCTCATTGTACTCAACAGAAACAACAATAATAAACTATTCTTCATCCCGCTTTAATTTATCCTTCAACTCATCTATACTCACCCCTAAAGAATCTGCCTTTTCTTTTAAATCCAACGCGTCGTTCACCGTATCGTTAAATTCTTCTAAAACAGACTTTTTCTCCTCTACATTGTTCTTTAGCCAAATTCTGCTGTCTTCTACTGCCGGTATGGTAACTAATGCCACTTGCTTCATCGGTTCGTAGAACTTTGATTCTTCCTTTTGTTCCCTTGGAACAAAATTCCCTCGTTCGTCGTAAGTTTCAACCAGTATGATTAGTATACTCAAAGTGTATACCATTTTTATAAGAGAAAGTAATACTCCTAAAAGCTTGTTCACGGGAGATAAGTTCACCAACTCTACCATTTTTTCAAGCATTCTTCCTGCAAAATAAATCAGAGCTCCCACCACTAAAAAAGTAAGTGTAAAAGCAACTACAGGTAAGTATTTATCTTCCATCTCTATACTTCCGTTGATTTTCTCTGCTGTAAAATCAGAAAAATGTATTCCCGCGTAAATCCCTACAAGTAAAGCCAACAACGTGAATAACTCTACAATGAGACCTTTTTTAAATCCCTTCCAAGCTGCATAAGCCAAGGGCACAAGGAGAAGTATATCTATGGTATTCATGACCATAAAAGTATAAGGGATATGTATTTAATTTACCTTCAATCAAGGTAGTTGCTAACAGCAGACTAGGGATTACCTAGTTCTTGCAGTTGCAAGGTGGATCAAATTTCACCTCTACATCTTTCAATAAAGAGGTCCATTTTTCTACAAATTGCTTGTTAAAAGTTTGTCCGCGCAAATCTACATATGTCAACCGACCATTAAATTTAGCAAACTCTTCAGGCAGTGTGGTAAGCATACAATCGTACAAATCCAACACTGTTAAATGCTGCAAAGAACAAATTCCAGGATTTAAATAATCCAAGCTGTTTTTCGCCAAACTCAAATATTTAAGTTCTTCCAATAAGTTTATTACTGGCGGACAAATTGTAAAATCATTTTTAAAAAGATCCAACAACTCTAAGGTCTTAAACTCTTTAAAAAATACAGGAAGTTGGGTCAACTTATTTTTACTAAGATCAAGTGCTTTAAGGTTTTTAAACCTTTGAAGTTCTGAGGGTAAACTATCTAGTTTAGATTTAGAAAAATCGATGGCATAAACTGTATCTGGATGCGCACTTAAGGCTTCTTCCCACGAGATGAATTGATAATTTTCTTTTGCTTGATCAAACTGTGCGTTTAGACTAGTAATTATGCTCAAGAATAGTATGCCTAACCAAAACCTCATCCTTTTCTATTTGTTTTTTTAATGCATCCAAAGATTCAAACTTCTCTTCGTTTCGTATACGTTTCAAGAAAGTTAATTTCAATTCTTGTCCGTACAAATCACCTTTAAAATCTAAAATATGAACCTCAACAGAAAGATGATTTTCATTATCCACAGTAGGTCGAGTACCAATGTTTAGCATACCATAAAAATCACTACCACTTTCTAGCGTAACTTTTACAGCGTAGACACCTTGTGCAGGTATCAACTTCATACTTCCATCCACATCCAGATTTGCTGTTGGGTAATTAATAGACCTTCCTATTTCATTCCCTCTAATCACCTTTCCTGAAAGTGTAAACGGTGCTCCCAGAAATTTATTGGCTGTGTAAATATCTCCTTCTAATAAGGCACGCCTAATTTTGGTACTACTTACGTTAACTTCTTCTATATCCTGAGCAGCTATTTCCCTTACATCAAAATCATAAATAGGTGCCAAATCCTTTAAGAGTTCTAATGTTCCCTCTCTGTTCTTACCAAATTGATGATCATATCCAATCACCATCATCTTGGCCTGTAGTTTAGCGACCAAATAATCGCGCACGAATTCTGTTGCTGTTAAACGAGAAAACTCTTTAGTAAAAGGAAAAACAACAACGTTCTGTAATCCTACTTCCTTAAGCTTGTTTAACTTTTCAATTTGGGTTTGAATAAGCTTTATACCGTGAGAGTCTGGAAAGAGTACCATGCGAGGATGGGGATAAAAAGTAAAAAGCACAGATTCTCCTCCTATTTTCTTTGCCTCCTCATTCAATTGCTGAATAATTTTCTGGTGACCAATATGCACACCGTCAAATGTACCTATGGTTATAACAGGGTTAGGAATTTGCTCAAAATTTTCGAATCCTTTAATTATCCTCACGCTCGCTTCAATTTGCTTCAAATATACAGTTTTTCGTTGCCCTGTATGATGATAATTGTGTATTTTTATTAATAATGTCTTAGCTTATTATTATATGCTTGCATAGTATATAATTCTTTATTATATTTAGCTGACTCAGAACGAGTATTAAAACTAATTTATAGAACTTTAAATAAAATTATAACCCAATGTCAAACACTATTAAAGGCGGAGAATTCATCATCCGCGATACCAAACCCGAAGAAATTTTCACACCTGAAGAATGGACAGAGGAGCAACAAATGATTGCCAGTTTGTGTGATGATTTCATTGCTCAACATGTTACTCCGAATTTAGATAGGATAGATAAAATGGAAGAGGGTCTTATGGTTGACATCTTAAACAAGGCCGGTGAACTTGGATTATTGGGGATGTCTGTACCTACAGATTTATCTGGAATGGGAGTAGATTTTAAAACCTCTTTATTGGCCACAGAATACCTTGGTAAAGGTCATTCGTTCTCTGTGGCATTTGGAGCACATACAGGAATTGGAACCCTTCCTTTACTTTACTACGGTAACGAAGAGCAAAAACAAAAATACATACCAAAATTAGCCTCTGGAGAATGGAAAGCCGCGTACTGTTTAACAGAACCGAGTTCAGGGTCAGATGCGAACTCAGGTAAAACGAAAGCGGTATTATCAGAAGACGGTAAACACTACATTTTAAACGGACAAAAAATGTGGATTACCAACGGTGGTTTTGCTGACTTCTTCACTGTTTTTGCGAAAATAGACGACGATAAAAAATTGACAGCCTTCTTGGTAGAAGGTAACTCAGAAGGAATTACATTAAATCCTGAAGAGAAGAAAATGGGTATCAAAGGTTCTTCTACACGTCAAGTATTCTTTAATGATGTAAAAGTACCTGTAGAGAATTTACTTTCTGAAAGAGAAAATGGATTCAAAATAGCGCTAAACATTTTGAACATAGGTAGAATTAAATTGGCAGCGGGAGTTTTAGGAGGATCGAAGCAGTCTTCTACAGATTCTATCACATACGCCAATGAAAGAGAGCAGTTTGGTAGACCGATTTCTAAATATGGAGCAATTCGCCATAAAATCGCAGAGCAAATCATCAAGACCTATGTTTTAGAAAGTGCTATGTATAGAGCCGGACAAAACATTGATGATGCCATTGCAGATTTAGTGGCGGGTGGTATGGATAAAGGTCAGGCCACCTTAAAAGGAATAGAACAGTTTGCAGCTGAATGTGCCATGTTAAAGGTCGCAGGATCGGAATGTTTAGATTATGTGACCGACGAGGCCGTGCAAATTTACGGTGGAATGGGATACTCAGCAGAGTCTCCAGTAGAAAGAGCCTACAGAGACGCACGTATCAATAGAATATTTGAAGGAACCAACGAAATCAACCGTATGCTAACGGTAGATATGATATTGAAAAAAGCTTTAAAAGGAGAACTAGATTTAATGGGACCAGCACAGGCGGTGGCCGGAGAATTAATGAGTATTCCTGATTTTGGAGATACACCAGAGGGTCCATTAGGAAAAGAAGAAGGATACCTAAAAAACTTCAAAAAAGTATTGTTGATGGTTGCTGGTTCTGCCGTTCAAAAATTGATGCAGACTTTATCTAAAGAACAAGAAGTATTGATGAACATCGCAGACATTGCCATCGCAGTTTACCAAGCTGAAAGTGTTATGTTGCGCGTACAGAAGAAAATTGCAAAAGATGGTGAAGAAGCTTCTGCCAATGAAATCGCCATTGCAAAAACATATTTCTACGATGCTGCAGATGCTATCAATAAATTCGGTAAAGATGCCATAAACAGTTTCGCCGAAGGAGACGAAGGAAGAATGATGTTGGTCGGATTAAAACGATTTACTAAAGTGGATCCTTTCAATGCAAAAGAAGCAAGACAATTAATCGCCCAAACAGCGATAGAGAAAAATGCATACCCTCTTTAATCTGAACGGATAGTGGGAAATCATAAAACAGCTACCAATTAGGGTGGCTGTTTTTTTTGCGCGATTTCTAAGAACAGAAAATAAAAAAGGCTACCTCAAACGAGATAGCCTTTTCAATTTTATAGAGATGTATACTCTTACATTGTTTCAGTTTCCGTTGCTGGAGCTTCTTCAGCAGTTGCAGCTTCTAAAGCAATTCCATCTGCGTAAAAAGTCATTCCGTATTTTGGACCCGTTACTTGAGCAGCAGCTTCGTCGTGAGACATTCCACCATCTTCTAACAAGTGAATTTGATCATCAACAGAAGTTGTGTCTTGTTTTGCAGTTCCAGTTAAGTAAGCTATAGTTCCCATTTCCGTAGTTGTAGGAATTGTAAAGTGGTCTACAAAACGTACCATGAAATCTTCTCCTTCAGCTGGGTGCTTAACTTTTACCCAACATCCCATTTTAGTACAAACTCCTGTTAACTCTCCTTTGAAAGTTGCAGCCATTTCTGTTTGTCCTTCGAACTGAGTTAACAACTCCTCTGTAGAAATTGCTTCTTCTTTGTTTACAGCAACCGCTCCAAACTCAGTTTTGTTTTCGTCCATTTCAGAGTGCTCGTGACCTGTGTGATCTTCACCTTCATGGTTCTCGTGTCCTTCGTGGTTTTCAACTCCTTCTGCTGGAGTAGTAGTTTCTTCTGCGTTGTTTCCACATGATGCCAATAATGCAGCAGCTGTGAAAGCCATAAGTACTTTTTTCATAATCTTTTTTGTATCGGTTAACAAATATAGAAAACTGTGCCGAAAACTTAACAGTTCTACCCTATAATTTACTATTGTTTTTATGTCTGTCTTTGTCGCGTATCGTTTTCTTTTCCATATTCTTAGCTATTGCTTCAGTCAAATCAACACCTGTTTGATTTGCAATACAAGTCAATACGAAAAGAACATCTGCTAACTCGTCTCCAAGGTCTTTTCCTTTATCACTCTCCTTCTCACTTTGTTCTCCATACCTTCTGGCCATAATTCGAGCAACCTCTCCTACTTCTTCCATCAACATGGCCGTATTGGTTAACTCATCAAAGTACCTTACCCCTATATCCTTGATCCAAGTATCGACTTCTTCCTGGTATTTTTTAATTTCCATTACTCTTTATTTTTAGAATCCATGGTAATAGTAACTGGTCCATCATTACACAAGCTAACCTGCATATTGGCTCCAAATTCACCTTGTTCCACTTGATCTATTTCTAAATTCAATAAACGTATAAATTCCTGATACATCTTTTGAGCAAAGTCAGGTTTTCCAGCTTTAATGAAACTCGGTCTATTTCCCTTTTTTGTAGAAGCATGAAGAGTAAACTGACTAATGGCCAAGACTCCACCGTCGACTTCCTTTATCGATAAATTCATCTTCCCGTCTTCGTCAGAGAAAATACGCATACCTATTAATTTCTTCACACACCACGATAAATCTTCCATGGTGTCCGCATCCTCAATTCCAATCAACACCAAAAGTCCCTGACCTATTTCCCCAATTACTTGTTGGTTAACCTCAACCTTTGCATTGGAAACACGTTGAATTACTAACCTCATCCAAAAATGCTTTTTCTAAAATGATCGTCTTCGTCGTCGTTAATTAAACTTAAGTAATTGATATATCTTGATTCTGCAATCTCACCATTTTCAACAGCTTCCTTTACGGCACATTGAGGTTCATTTTGATGCAAGCAGTTGTTGAATTTACAATGATTCAATCGCTCTCTCATCTCTGGAAAATAATGAGAAATATGTTCCTTTTCTAGTTCAACTATTCCAAAGGCACGAATACCTGGTGTATCGATGATAAAACCTCCCGATTTCAATGGGTGCATTTCTGCGAAAGTGGTTGTGTGTTGACCCTGAAGGTGAGTAGCACTAATTTCATTGGTCTTTATATCTAAATTATCATCTAATGCATTTACCAAAGTACTTTTCCCTACTCCAGAATGTCCAGCAATCATAACTTGTTTACCCGCAATCTCATCGCGTAAAAACTGAACATTATCCTCTTTAAGCGCTGAGATTTTTTGACAGGTATATCCTATTTTCTCGTACTTCTCTATCATGGCATCCACCAAAGGCAAGTGCTCCTCAAAGTACATATCCATTTTGTTAAATAACAGGGTAACCGGAATTCGAAAAGATTCTGCAGAAACCAAAAACCTGTCTATGAAAGCCAAATGCGTTTCAGGTGCTACCAAAGTCACTAACAAATATGCTCTGTCAACATTCGATGCAAGAATATGCTTCTGTTTCGAAAGGTTGATGGATTTACGAACAATATAATTATGACGAGGCATTACATCCTTAATCACTCCTTGATTGAGCTCCTTATCGCTCACATCAAATTCCACCTCATCGCCCACTGCAACAGGGTTGGTTGTTTTTAAACCTTGCAACCTAATCTTACCTCTTATTCTACACGAATACAAAGTGTCTTCATGCAACACACTATAAAGCTTCCCGGTAGATTTTAATACTTTCCCTATCAAATTGTCTAATTAACGTTAATGTGTTGTAAAAATAGTAAAGTTGAATGGTTTAGATTGCCTTGAAACCTTATCTTCGTTCCCAAACGCGTAAATTATGTCGATTACGGTAAAACATCTTACAAAGTATTACGGACAGCAAACCGCTGTTAACAATATTTCATTCCAAGCAAAAAAAGGAGAAATCCTTGGGTTCTTAGGTCCTAACGGAGCGGGTAAATCTACCACTATGAAAATCATAACAGGATTTATTCCAGCGAGCGAAGGTCACGTAGAAGTTTGTGGTTTAGATGTAAATGAACACCCCATAGAAATACGTAAAAAGATTGGATACCTTCCAGAACATAACCCTTTGTACCTCGACATGTACGTAAAGGAATATTTGAGTTTTGTGGCCAAAATCTACAAAGTCAAAAATGTAAAGGAGCGCGTAGCTGAAATGATACAAAAAGTTGGACTCGAAAAAGAACAACACAAAAGAATTGGAGCTTTATCTAAAGGATATAGACAACGTGTTGGATTAGCTCAAGCTATTATTCATGATCCAGAAGTTTTAATCTTAGATGAACCCACATCTGGTTTAGATCCGAACCAATTGGTTGATATTAGAGCATTAATCAAAAAAATTGGAGAGGAAAAAACGGTAATGCTTTCTACGCACATTATGCAAGAGGTTGAAGCCATTTGTGATAAAGTAATCATCATTAAAAATGGAGATCTGGTAGCAAACAATACCGCTGCCGAACTACAAAACCAAACAGAGGAAGTTGTAATATATGTTGAATTTGAAGGTGATATTTCTCGCAATCAATTGAAGACAATAGAAAATGTTTCTCGTGTTGAAAAAATTAGTAATTCAGCCTTTCTTTTAAGTGGGAATAAACAAAATGACTTAAGAAAAAATATTGCTTCTTTTGCCCAAAAGAATGAATTACTCATTCTTACGATGAAAGTTGAAGAAAAGAGTTTAGAAGAGGTATTTAAAGCCCTCACTAAATAAAAAAAGCGCTAACATCTCCATGTTAACGCTATACTAAAAATAAACTCATGATTACAACTGGTCTCCACCAATTGTCTTCACGACTAACACAACGGAACCATTTTACGTACCGTTGGAAAAAAGTCAAAAAAAACCAGAAGAACACCTTCTGGTTTTTTTTCGATTGATTAGAAATGAGTTTAAATAATCGTCAAGTCACTTGCTTCTACGGCTATAATAGCTTGTCGAATACCTTTTTTGTTTTTGTAAAAACGAGACACCATTCGCCCTTGAACACCAAGCGGTCTACTCTTGTAACCGAGCTCTTGAATCAAGCGTGCTAGCCTTCCTGTAGCCACTATATTATGCCAATTACTCATCCTCAAAGTTTTGCCCTCTTCATCGAGATACGGCTCGTTAGTCCTTAAGCTAAAAGTTGCTTTAATCCTTCCATTTTCCTCAGAAAATCTAGGTTCATTCGAAATCTGTCCAATCAGATTCACGTGGTTGATGTTTTGAAGTTCCATCTTCTTAATTTTTAGGGGTTTGATTTTCTTTATTATCCTTCAACACAACAAAACTCTGTAATTCTACTTGTGTGTTGTAGTGTTTCTCTCCATTCTTATCGGTGTAATCATTGTTCACCAACTTACCTTCGAGCGCTATTTCTACTCCTTTAAGTAATCTACCTTCGCAAAGACTCGCTGAACCTCCCCAGGCAACCACCCTGTGCCATGTTGTATTCGTTACCCATTCACCACTTTTATTGCGGTAATTTTCGTTGGTCGCGATAGTAAACTTTGCCATTTTTCTTCCTTCTTTGAATTCACGCATCTCTGGGTCAACTCCTAATCTTCCGATTAATTTTACACTGTTTCTTAAATTGTTCATGATTGAAAAGTTTTAGTAAATAATTTGTTAAGTTTTGTCTTGCGTTGATCCTTCAATCACATCGACACCACAAAGATTTATAAGATTCTTATCTAGATTCGGTTAATAAATAATTGTAGTCGATTATTAGTCGTTTGTAATTGCGTAAATACGTTTACGACACTAGAAATTAAGAGAAAGAAGAATTTTCAGTTGCTACTAAAAATTCAACCCAGAATAATTAAAGGACCATCCTTTTTCCTTCTTGATTATTTCTATTTTTGAAGCCTATCATTTTTTTCGCAAAAACATGACAAAAATTCAATTGACACTAACGCTGATCTTCTTCTTTACTTTCTCTACTTGGGCATGTAAAAAGGATAGTATTCCTCGTAAAATTAGAACATCAATTCCTGCTTTAACGCAATACCTTACGGCAGACAAGCAAGGTGACTTAGAAAAAGTGGAAGCTGTTTATAGTTGGATTACGCACAACATTGCCTACGACTATGATAAGTTAGAAAGTGGAAAAATGTTGGTAGGTGTTGACCCCACAAGCACCTTAAAATCTCGTGAAGCTATTTGTTCAGGGTATGTAGAACTCATGCGTGCCATGTTACAAGAAATCAACATTAAAAGCGAAACCGTTTCTGGATACATCAAAGATTCACACTGGTCTGTAGGTGATACTTTATTCGAAGAATCACATGCTTGGATTGCCTTCAGAATTAATGGAGAATGGCATTTAGCGGATCCAACCTGGGATGCCGGTTATATCGGAAGAATACCAAAAAAAGACTTTAGAGAAAGAAAATATATTCAGCACAGTTTCAAATCAGAAAAAAGAGAAACACGCGTATTAGATAGAAGAGAAAAGCGCAAAGAAAAAAGATATGCAGCATGGGAAGAAAAAGATGAATACACCAATAAAACTGGTTTCGTTTATCAGCCAACTACAGATTATTTCATGATTCATCCTGATACCTTTTTATTATCTCATCTTCCCACCTACCCCATCTGGCAATTGCGCAATGAACCAATTACCTTATTGGAGTTTACCCAAAATGAGAAAAATTTAAAAAAATCAATTGCTCAAAAAAGCAATAACAAATTTAATCCAACAGCGAATAACGCGTTTATCCGAGAAAACTTTTTAGATCAACTCATCATCAATGGAGAAAAAGGTCAGCCCTTTAATACCTATAACCCAGGAATTAAGTTATTGAATTATTTCAATTACTTAAACCTCGTTACCCGAAAAGATTTACAGCGTGTTGCGAGAGGTACTACATATTCTATCACACCTTCTAAATATCCCGATTTATTAGCGAAAACGGATACGGTAAGCGAGTACTTAAAAGCATACAAGAAATTTGAAAAGGCCTACTACAAGAAAAACAAAACTATAGATAAGGACGAATATAAAATTGCGCAGTCTAACAATAAAGATCTTTTTAAGAATACAGAAAAGCTCCTTGAAAAACATGAAGATTTCATTGATGACATCAAGGATAACTCAGAAAAAATAGAGGGGCAAAACGAAAAATACACAACGCTTATCAACAAAATTGCACAATCTTATCCAAAGGCAATAGACTATGAAGCCATGGCCAGTTTTGACACCACCGTTGTTCAACATTGGATGGACTCTATTGCAGTGTTACGTTCTCAAATGGATGAGATTATGGATACCCTAAATGCACGCCGCAAAAACACATGTGTAAAGCGCTATATCTATAGTTTAAGTTACAGTAACCGTGCGCTAATGGTAAACCAAAGCTTAATTCCTTACAACAATTACTCAACCAGTGCAACCATCAACGAAATTGATAGTATCGCAATTGCCGAAACAGCATATATGCTCAACTTAATTAACGACAGTGTAGAAACTGAACTTATTGACAGAGAAATATATACGCTAATTAAAGCCATGGAAATGATTACCAAAAAGGCAAAATTAGAATTCAGGGAACTAAAGGCACAAAGTAAAATTGATTACCCTTTCCGTTATGAAACTTTCTTGAATGCACTATTGTACGAAGAAATTAAAAGAGCTGTTCGCTTCAATAACTCTTCGCTTAACTTTAATACTAACGTTATTAAAGCACTTAAAAACTACAGTTATTTACCCAAAGAAATTCATCAATTAGCAGATGAACAAGAAAACCTTAAAGAAGACAAATTCAAGTTCAATTCTAATTTAACGGAGAAAGATCACGAGCGAACAGAAGACCTGATGAAATTGATTGAGAAAAAAGTAGAAACTTGGGAGAAAAAATACGACACGGAAAAATAGTATGCTGGCAGAAGACGAATATTTCGAAACCATAGATTTTAGAAAAGATGGATTAACCTTTAAAACGTACGACAATTGTACGTTT
The DNA here is from genome assembly GCF_057456495.1 of Lishizhenia sp. Lineage (NCBI taxonomy): Bacteria > Pseudomonadati > Bacteroidota > Flavobacteriia > Flavobacteriales > Crocinitomicaceae > Lishizhenia > Lishizhenia sp. The sequence continues at coordinate 15,607 of NZ_JBVCPV010000030.1, forward strand.
AAACAGTGTAACTTCTCAGAAGTTAACCTATCCAATGTTGATTTTTTAGATTGCGAATTTATGGATTGCGAAATGAGCAATGCCATCATCGGTAATACCGCTTTTAAAAATGTACGCTTCAATAATTGTAAGATGTTGGGGCTACAATTCGAATACGCCAATCCCTTTTTATTACAACTTGCATTTAAAGGGTGTAAACTTGATTTTTCCAATTTTCAAGAACTCAATTTACCTTCTTGCAACTTTTTAGATTCTTCATTACAAGGAGTTGAATTTACAGGGGCAAAACTCGAAAAAGCGAATTTCTCAGGATCAAATTTAGATGGAGCGGTGTTTGTGAACACAACCCTAAATAAAGCAGATTTCTCTCGTGCCTACAATTTCACCATACATCCAGAAAGAAACAAATTAAATCACGCTATATTTGCCCAAGAAGGTTTGAGCGGATTAGTAGCTCACCTCAAAATTAAAATCAAATAGAATGGCAGCAAACCCAAATAAATTTAGACCCTACATTTACCTTATTGCAGGTGTATTGTTAACAATCATGGTAATCATCCGCATTATGGATAAAGAGGCAACATTAGATGCTTTCGATTACATGCAAATGGTAGTTGGACCTTTGGCTACAGTTTTGGGTATTGTGATGTTAAAGAAGAGCAAAGAAAACTAGAATATTATGTCAGAAATTAATTGGAAAACCGTTAAGGAATACGACGATATCACCTACAAAAAATTCAATGGTGTTGCACGTATCGCTTTTAATCGACCAAACGTTCGTAATGCGTTTAGACCTAAAACTACCAGCGAATTATTAGATGCTTTTAGAGATGCTCACGAAGATACTTCTATTGGGGTAGTTTTACTTTCTTCAGAAGGACCTTCTACAAAAGATGGGAAATACTCTTTCTGTTCGGGTGGAGATCAAGCAGCGCGTGGTCACCAAGGTTATGTTGGTGAAGACGGTTACCATAGATTGAACATCTTAGAAGTGCAACGTTTAATTCGTTTCATGCCTAAGGCGGTTATCGCCGTGGTAAACGGTTGGGCTGTTGGTGGTGGTCACTCACTACACGTGGTGTGTGATTTAACATTAGCTTCTAAAGAACACGCAATTTTCAAGCAAACAGATGCCGATGTAACTTCTTTCGATGGTGGTTATGGTTCTGCTTACTTGGCGAAAATGGTTGGACAAAAGAAGGCCAGAGAGATCTTCTTCTTAGGTCGTAACTACTCTGCACAAGAGGCTTTCGAAATGGGAATGGTAAATGCCGTAATCCCTCACGATGAGTTAGAAGACACTGCTTACCAATGGGCACAAGAAATTTTAGACAAGTCACCTACCTCTATCAAAATGTTGAAGTTTGCCATGAACTTAACAGACGATGGTATGGTGGGACAGCAAGTTTTTGCCGGTGAAGCTACACGTTTAGCCTACATGACAGATGAAGCAAAAGAAGGTAGAGACGCATTCTTAGAAAAGCGTAAACCAGATTTTAGAAAAATTAAATGGATTCCTTAACTAGGAGTTTTTAGAATATCATACAATCCTCAAGTGCACGCTTGGGGATTTTTTTGCTCTTATCTTTTTGATTTTTTAATTCAGAATTTCCGCCGGCTGCCTTAACGGGCTAATGCTACTACTCCTCTCCCCTAAAAGTTTTCAAGTAAAGTTCTAGGCAAAGCTTCTAAGGTCGCTTTCCCTCCCCCAACTTTCAATACTTTTCGTCCCTGTGGGGTATCCGCGTATATCCCTGGCAGATTATATTGAAAACTCACCTCGTGGATAATTCAGGATAAAATAAACAAACCTGATTGTTCCGCTTTTTGTCTCAAAAAGTCAAGTTGATTTTCCGCTAAGTAATAAAGATGACTTGTCCAATCATAACCTTCCAAGTATACAATTCCCAAATCAAGAAAAACAAGTCCAAACCTATTGCCTGTAAGAGACGACATTTCATCATACTTGCATCTTTTCAAGATTTCACACCTATCCTCTAGTCTATAAAAATGTAAACGATAATGTCTTTTGTACCTCCACGAATAAACTTCAGATTGTTCACTTAACGCCTTAATAAAGGACTCAAACTTATTTCTGCGCAGCTTTAATTCTGTTTTATTATGATCAACGTAAATCATTGGAATACATTCCTCAATAGTTCACCAATGGTCAAAAACACTAATGCTTACTTTGTGGTAGAAACCTTTAGATAAAAGTGCTTCATCATCTACCAATAATTCCTTTAAATCCGGAAGTTTGTCTTTAAAGGTCTTTATTTCTTCAGAGGTTAAGTTCTTCATAATTAGTAGTAATAAAAAAGGCTCCTACAACGAGGAACCTTTAATATCTGTGGGTATTTCACATACCGGTATGGGTTTCATTTTGTGCAAATTGGCCCTGTGGAATTTGTTATAAATTTCAAGTACTTCTTTATGACGTTCATCTAATTCAGAACCATCACCTTCATAGCCCATGGCCCATTCTAGTTCGGGATAGCTCGCACCGATTTGTTCTTCGTCGCTTCTTCCATCTTCCCACAAACCATCAGTAGGCTTGGCTTCGAGTATAGAATCAACAACGCCTAATTCTCTCGCTATATCAAATACTTCTGTTTTTACCAGGTCGGCAATTGGAGATAAATCTACTCCTCCATCACCGTATTTAGTAAAGAAACCAACTCCAAAGTCTTCTACTTTGTTTCCTGTTCCTGCTACCAATAAACCATCGGCTTGACCCAATGCATAAAGGGTTGTCATGCGCAACCTAGCTCGTGTATTGGCCATCGCTAAGAAGTTCTCTAAGACATGTTTTGGTAAAGCTTTTTCGATAGCGGCGAAACTATCTGTTAATTCTATATCTATGCTTCTAACATTATCAAACTTTGCTTCCAAATCTTTGATATGTTCCATAGCCCTGCTGTACTCCGCCTTGGTTTGACGAATAGGCATACTTACCAATAAAACATCCAACTCCGTTAAAGCACATAAAGTTGAAGTTAAGGCAGAATCTATACCTCCAGAAATTCCAACAATAAATCCCTTCACTCCCGCTCCATTGGCATAATCTTGTAACCAATGAACGATATAATCTACCACCTTCTGCTTATCCAAAACTTCTCCCTTCTTTGATTAAAATAAGATACTTACTTTCAACATTAACTGACGTTGTTTTGCATCAAAACTTCTAAAGCTTAATGTATTGTCAACCTCATTTTGGTTGAATAATGATTTGTTTTTATCATCACTACCAAATACTGCATCTCCTTTAAACATTGGTGTAAATCCGTGGTAGTAAGACAATTCTCCCACTAAACTTACGTTACCAGAAAACTTCCATTCAACTCCTCCTGATAACCCTAAAGCTCCTTGATAAAAGTTGATTTCGTCTTGTGGTTCCATGTCTTCTTTGGTCATAACATCTTCTCCTGTAGGAATTAATTTTCCTTGAGGATTCAATTCATATTCCATTCCCGTATCGTTAGAACGGTTTGAAATAGCAAAACTGTTTCTAACCCCTGCTCTACCGAAGTAACGTGTATAACCGTAATATTTTGTATTGAAGGTCAACATGGTTGGAATGGTTAAAAATACAGGCTTATGCTGTCTTTCATCCAACCTAAAGATTCCATCATAACTCGTATTTCCATCTATGGTTCCATCCTCACCAATAAAATTCTTGCTCTGATAAATTGTTCTATCCTTATACATGTAAAACATCTCTGGCTCATTATCCCCCGTGTTTACAGTATATCTAAATTGTTGAATATCGAAAATCAATCCTGAACTAAATGACAGGTAATCCGCAAACATGTAATGCACATTCACACCCACTCCAAAGTTATTTCCTACGCCTGGCGAGCTAATAAGGTTGGTTTCTGATTGGTTCAATAATATTCCTTCGCTTAACGAAATACCGGCTTGTAATTTCTTTACTTCAGCTTCTTGTGACATAGCGCAAAATCCCAAGAATACGGCGGCAATGGTAAATATCTTTTTCATACTTTTGACAAGTTAGTTATATGCAATAATAATCATAATTTTAATGAGAATCAAAAGCAAAATTCTGGGTACCGCTCTTTTTATAAGCCTTGCTACTGCTTGTACAAGCGATAGATTAAAGGTGGATGTTTCGGATCAACAAGTAGATATTCACTACCTTAACATAGATGAACAAATAAGTGGTAAGTCCGCCCAAGAACTCAATGATATTCATCGAAAACTTACGCAAGAATTAACAGATTTATACCAATATGAATTGAGCTTCAACCTCCGTCAAATTGGTCAGAATCAAACACCTAATGATACAGCCATAGGAGAGAAGCTTTATTATTTCTACCAACAAGAATTCATTCAAAAACTAGAAAAAGAGAAAGCGCAAGCTTTTGATATTCCGCTTCTTGAAAATAAAATCAAAGAAGGCTTTAAACACGTAAAGTACCATTTCCCGGATGCTCCTCTTCCTACAGAACTGATATGGATGAATAATCTATTTGCTAAAGTTCATGCTTCAGACAGTGCAATTTCTGTTGGACTAGAATTCTATTTAGGAGAAGACAACGAAATGATTAAAAAC
>NZ_JBVCPV010000031.1:0-20138 GCF_057456495.1 Lishizhenia sp.
ATAACCAATGGTGCATCTGCATCATTTTCATCACCAAAACTCATATCCATTAAACCTATTTCTTGCCCCTTATCCCATTCCTCATTACTGCTGTAAAAAGACGCCATTTGGCCTCCATTGAAATTAAACGCTTTTAAAATCGTTGAGTAAAAGGTTTCAAAGTTTGCCTCGTCGTGAATGAGTATATCTCTAAATACTTCTTCTTTCGTTTCAGAATCAAGTAAAACACGGAATTTTAGTGCAGACATAAATATGTGATTTGTATTGCTACGTATTAAATTTAATTGTTTTTAACGGCTAAACCAAGTGTACTTCCGATAGAAAGCATCATTTGGTAGGCTGCGTCATATTCATTAGGGATTTTTCCGTCAAGGATGGCTTCTTTGATTTCTGATTTTATGGTACCAATTTCTTGGCAAGGTCCTATTCCAAAGGTTTCCATAATCAACTCTCCGCTTACTGGAGGTTGGAAATTTCTCACCTTATCTTTTTCTTCAACAGCTTTTAACTTTTCTGTTACCAGCTCGAAATTGCGTTTGTATTTCTTTACTTTAAATTCATTCTTAGAGGTGATGTCTGCATTACAAAGTGTCATCAAATCCTCCATGTCGTCTCCGGCATCGTTCAACAATCTACGTACTGCAGAATCGGTTACGTCTCCTTTCACCAAAGCAATAGGGCGGAGGTGAAGACGTACCATTTTTTGAACGTATTTCATTTTTGCATCTAATGGAAGTTTTAATCTTCTGAAGATTTTAGGTGTCATACGTGCACCAATTTCTTCATGACCATGAAAGGTCCATCCTACACGCTTGTCAAAACGCTTGGTTGGAGCTTTGGCAATGTCGTGCATAATTGCAGACCATCTTAACCATAGATTATCAGTGTTCTCACTAATATTGTCAAGCACTTCTAAAGTATGGTAAAAGTTGTCTTTGTGGGATTTTCCATCTCTAGTTTCTACCCCCTTTAACTTGATAAGTTCAGGAAAGAAACGTTCCAATAAACGTGTTGCATTTAACAGTTTAAACCCACGAGAAGGAATAGGCGCTAAAATGATTTTATTTAATTCATCGATAATGCGTTCGCCAGAGATGATGTCTAAGCGCTCGGCATTGTTTTTAATCGCTTCTAAACTTTCTTTTTCTATCGTGAAATCTAGCTGTGTTGCAAAACGAATAGCACGCATCATACGCAAGGGGTCATCACTGTAGGTTTGTCCAGGTTCTAGAGGTGTACGAATAATTCCCTTTTCCAAATCTTCCAATCCGTTGAAAGGGTCAATAATGTCACCAAAATTGTCTTCATGTAAAGAAAGTGCCAATGCGTTAATGGTGAAGTCACGTCTATTTTGATCGTCACTCAAACTACCATCTTCAACAATAGGTTTTCTACTGTCTCTATTGTAAGATTCTTTTCGCGCACCTACAAATTCAACTTCTAAATCTTTATAGCGAAATTGTGCCGTACCAAAGTTCTTGAAAAAAGACACTTTTTTAACACGTAATTTCTCTCCAATTTCTTTGGCCAAATCTAGTCCGTTCCCCACAACAACGATGTCTATATCTTTGGAAGGACGTTCTAGGATTAAATCGCGTACAAATCCTCCAATTACATAAGCTTCTTGGTTGTTCTTTGTAACAATTTCTTTGGCAACCTTAAAAACGGGGTGCTTTAAATATTCTGCGTAATTTGTTTTCATTTTCGAGCTTGCAAATATAAGGAGAGTTCTACAATTTATGGGGTATTCTTTTGTATCCATCCATAAATCGGCAGCATTTCTAGGTTAGAAGGGTTAATGGGGAGTCCTGTTTCCACCTTTGGATTCCCTGTAATTAAAACATAAAGGGCGGTTTCTGTCTCTGCTAATGGTTTGTAGCTTGTGTTTTTAGGGAAGCGACAAATGATGTTATTTTCTAACCTGCGAAAACCACCAGTAAATGCATCTGTTAGAATAGGGGAGTCTGACCAGTAAATAGTGGTTACAGTTGTTGTGAATTCATAAGTGGACTTAAAACTAAGGCTGTCTGGAAAGAATTTCCCTTTCATATCCCCTTTATCCCGGGCAATGAAAAATTTCTTTTTCGCTTTGATTTCCCCTCCTATAAACCGAAGTTGTGTTAGGTTGTGTGTATAGCTTTCACAACAAGGGTATTCGTGGGTGAATAATACGATTTCATTAGAGAAAGGATTGATTTTAAATCCGATTAAAGCTCCAATTTCAACGTAATTCAATTGATAATTTTCAACTTCTTTTGTATAAATTTCTGTATACGCTCTGTCATCAGTGAACTCGTACTTTCCTTGGAAAAGTAATTCAGGTTTTCCGTCCTGATTTAAGTCTACCAAATGCCAGTACTTGGCATATAAATCGTAATACTTCGGAAAGTTCTTGCGTTCTTCATCTTCAAGGAAATGATTGATGATTTTTTGTTCATACAAGTCTTTAATTATCTTTTCCTTTTCTGGAGAAGCTAAGTAAATACTGTCTACTTGAGTTTGTAGATTGTTAATGAGGTGAAGGGGGAGGTGTTCATAGACTACACCTGCTGCAGTGCTCATGAAACTAATGCTAAAAAGCAAAAAGGTGATGTAGAATTTCATTTTTAAGCATAAAAAAGGGGGATAGTGTTATCCCCCTATAGTGTTGTAGAAACTATTTCGCCGAATCGGTTTCTTTGGTTCCTTTTTCAATTTCAATCTCTAATGCTGAATTATCTTTATTCGCTTTCACTTTAATTGTGTCACCCTCTTGTAGGTGAGCGTTGATAATTTCCTCAGCTAATGGATCTTCTACGTATTTTTGGATAGCTCTCTTTAATGGACGTGCACCAAATTTCTCGTCGTATCCTTTGTCTACGATAAAGTCTTTGGCTTCTTTCGTCATTTCGATTTGGTATCCTAAATTGTTTAATCTACCATATAACTTGTCTAACTCCAAGTCGATAATCTTGTGTATGCTTTCTCTGTCTAAAGACTTGAACAAAATCATGTCATCAATTCTATTTAAGAATTCTGGAGAGAAGGCTTTACGCAATGCGTTTTGAATCACAATTTTTTGATCTTCTTCTTTCGAAGCCTCTTTAGATTTTGTTCCAAATCCTACACCTGTACCGAAATCTTGTAATTGTCGAGCTCCGATGTTAGAAGTCATAATTAAAATGGTGTTTTTGAAGTCTATTTTTCTTCCTAAACCATCTGTCATGTGACCATCATCTAAGGCTTGCAGTAAGAGGTTAAATACGTCAGGGTGTGCCTTTTCAATCTCATCTAAAAGGATGATAGAGTAGGGCTTACGTCTTACGCGTTCTGTCAACTGTCCACCTTCTTCGTAACCAACGTATCCCGGAGGTGCTCCAACTAAACGAGAGATAGAGAATTTCTCCATGTATTCAGACATATCCACACGGATTAAAGCATCCTCTGTGTCGAATACGTTCTTAGCTAATACTTTTGCCAATTGTGTTTTACCTACACCTGTTGGCCCTAAGAAGAAGAATGAACCTATCGGTTTGTTTGGATCCTTCAATCCAGCTCTGTTTCTCTGGATAGCTTTTACTACCTTGTCAACAGCTTCGTCTTGTCCGATAACTTGACCTTTCATGGTCTCCGCCATCTTAGCCAACTTACCACTTTCTTTTTCAGCAACACGTTGAACAGGAATCCCCGTCATCATAGAAACTACTTCTGCAACATGTTCTTCAGTTACTGTTACTCTATGTGTTTTCGTTTCCTCTTCCCATTTGTTTTTCTCCAACTCTAATTGCTCCTGAAGTTTACGCTCATCATCTCTCAATTCAGCAGCTTTTTCGTACTGTTGAGATTTAATTACTTCGTTTTTCTTCTCTTTAACTTCCTCTATTTTCGCTTCTATATCCACGATTACTTTAGGAACGTTAATGTTGGTAAGGTGAACACGAGATCCAACTTCGTCTAAAGCATCAATGGCCTTATCCGGCAAGTGTCTATCCGAAACATATCTATCTGTTAACTTCACACAGGCCATAATAGCCTCGTCTGTGTAGGTAACGGAGTGGTGATCTTCGTACCTTTCTTTGATGTTATTTAAAATCTGAACCGTTTCTTCAATATCCGTTGGTTCAATAATAACCTTTTGGAACCTTCTTTCTAAGGCACCATCTTTTTCAATGTGTTGTCTGTATTCATCTAGTGTAGTTGCACCGATAGCTTGCATTTCACCACGCGCTAACGCTGGTTTAAACATGTTAGATGCATCTAAAGATCCGCTCGCTCCTCCAGCTCCAACTATCGTGTGGATTTCATCAATGAATAAAATGATGTCTGGGTTCTTTTCAATTTCAGCCATTACAGCTTTCATTCTTTCTTCGAACTGACCTCTGTATTTTGTACCCGCAACTAAACTAGCAAGGTCTAACGAGATGATTCTTTTTGAGAATAATACTCTAGAAACTTTACGTTGAACAATTCTTAAAGCTAAACCTTCTGCGATGGCACTTTTACCAACACCTGGTTCACCGATAAGAATAGGATTATTTTTCTTACGTCTTGAAAGAATTTGAGAAACACGTTCTATTTCTTTCTCTCTACCAACAATTGGATCTAGCTTACCGCTTTCAGCCAATTTTGTTAAATCTCTACCAAAATTGTCGAGTACTGGTGTTTTGCTTTTACCTTCTCCAGGCTTACGGGCTCCACCACCTCCTGTAAATCCAGTGTCTCCACCTTCATCAGCAGTACCCGGAAATTCAGCTTTAGGGAGTTGTTCATCTTCTAGCATAGCTTCTATTTCGTCTTTTATGTTGTCGTATATAACGCCATACTTGTTCAATGTTCTACATGCAACGTTATTCTCGTCTTTAAGTATAGATAAGAGCAAGTGCTCTGTACCAATAACCGGACTTTTAAACAACTTCGCTTCTAAATATGTAACCTTTAAAACTTTTTCAGCTTGCTTCACTAAAGGTATATTTGTCAGGTTGATGTTACTTTTTGAAGATCGTGTTAAGTATGACTCAATTTCTAATCTTATTTGTTTGAGGTCTAGGTTGAACTCTTTTAAAGCTCTTATTCCAAGACCTTCGCCTTCTCTAATTAATCCCAGTAATAAATGCTCAACCCCTATGTAGTCGTTACCTAAGCGTAAAGCTTCCTCTCTACTAAAGTTGATCACATCTTTTACTCGGGGTGAAAATTTTGCTTCCATATATTGAGTTCTGTGTTTGTTTATTTCGATAGACTAAAATCAATAATTAGTCCATTTACCAAATATAAAACGAAAACAAACCAAAACTGTTTAAGTTGTCCACAATTTTTCACAGAAATTTGTTAGTAAAATGACTTCTCTTACTTTAAAACTCTAGATTTTATACTTATTTTCGAAACTTCGTAACGTTGAACCCTAATGGGTGTCAAACATTAAATAAATTGTGACAACATGGCAGATGGTGAAAGAATAATTCAGATAAATATTGAGGATGAAATGAAATCCGCATACATTGATTATTCAATGTCGGTAATCGTTTCTAGAGCATTGCCCGATGTGCGTGATGGTTTTAAGCCTGTGCATAGACGTGTTTTATACGGTATGCAAGATTTAGGAGTTTACTCGAACAAAGCATATAAAAAGTCAGCAAGAATTGTTGGAGAAGTATTGGGTAAATATCACCCACACGGAGACAGTTCTGTATATGATACAATGGTGCGTATGGCACAGCCATGGTCTTTGCGTTATCCATTAGTGGATGGGCAGGGTAACTTTGGTTCTGTGGATGGTGATAGTCCGGCAGCCATGCGTTATACTGAGGCAAGGTTACAGAAGGTAGCAGAAGATATGTTGGCTGATCTTGAAAAAGACACAGTTGATTTTGCACCTAACTTTGATGAGAGTTTAAAAGAGCCTACTGTATTACCAACAAAGATTCCTCAACTTTAGTGAATGGAGCTTCAGGTATTGCCGTAGGTATGGCTACGAACATGGCACCTCATAACTTAACAGAGGTTGTGGATGGAGCTATTGCTTACGTAGAAAACAGAGATATAGATGTAGAGGACTTAATCCAATACGTTAAAGCACCTGATTTCCCAACTGGAGGTATTATTTACGGATACGAAGGAGTTAAACAAGCGTTAACTACAGGTAGAGGTAGAGTTGTACTTAGAGGTAAAGCTGAAATCGAAGTTACCAAGTCAGACAGAGAACAAATCATTGTTACTGAGATTCCTTATTTAGTAAATAAGGCAGACATGATTAAGAAAACTGCTGATTTAGTAAACGAGAAAAAGATAGAAGGTATCTCTGATATTAGAGATGAATCCGATAGAAACGGAATGCGTATCGTTTATGAAATTAAACGTGATGCATTGGCAAATGTAGTGTTAAACAAATTGTATAAGTTTACAGCGCTACAGAGTTCATTCTCAGTGAATAACATTTGTTTGGTTGACGGAAGACCGAAGCAGTTAAATGTTAAAGAATTAATTGCTCATTTCGTTGATTTTAGACATGAAGTAATCGTAAGAAGAACAAAGTTCGATCTTAAGAAAGCTGAAGATAGAGCACATATCTTAGAAGGATTAATTATTGCTTCTGACAACATTGATGAAGTAATTGCATTGATCAGAGGTTCTAAGAGTCCAGACGAGGCACGTGAGAAATTGATGGGTCGTTTTGATCTTTCTGAATTACAAGCAAGAGCGATTGTTGAAATGAGATTGCGTCAGTTAACAGGACTGGAGCAAGATAAATTAAGAGCTGAATACAACGATTTAATGGCGTTGATTACAGACTTAAAAGACATTTTGGCGAATGAGTCTAGAAGAATGGACATCATTAAAGAAGAGTTAATTTACGTTAGAGATAAGTACGGAGACGAAAGAAGATCTACAATTGAATACTCTGCAACAGAGATGAGAATTGAAGATTTAATTCCAGATGAAGAAGTAGTAGTTACGATTTCTCACGCTGGATACATCAAGCGTACAAATTTAACGGAGTACAAAGTTCAGAAGAGAGGTGGTATGGGATCTAAAGGTTCTAATACCAGAGATAAAGACTTCTTGGAAGAGATATTTGTTGCAACCAACCATAATTACTTATTAATCTTTACCGAAAAAGGAAAATGTTTCTGGATGCGTGTATTCGAAATTCCAGAAGGAAACAAAACTTCGAAAGGTAGAGCTATCCAGAACTTGATCAACATTGAAACAGATGATAGAATTAAAGCTTACATCTGTGTAAATGACTTGAAAGACGAAGAATACGTAAACTCTAACTTTATTGTAATGTGTACTAAGAAAGGTATCATTAAGAAGACGAGCTTAGAGGCTTACTCTCGTCCAAGAACAAATGGTATTAATGCCATTAACATCAACGAAGGAGATGAATTATTAGAAGCGAAATTAACGAATGGTCAGAATGAAATCATCATGGCTAAAAAGTCTGGTTACGCAATTCGTTTCAACGAGTCTACTGTGCGTACAGTAGGTAGAAATTCTATCGGTGTTAAAGGAGTTAAGTTCAAATCAGAAGACGACGAAGTTGTAGGAATGATTTGTGTTGAAAACGACACAACGAACACCATTTTAGTAGTGTCTGAAAATGGTTACGGAAAACGTTCGTACCTTAATGATCCTGAAACAGGAGAACCAACCTACAGAATTACAAATAGAGGTGGAGTTGGAGTTAAGACGATGTCAGTTACTGAGAAAACTGGTTCTTTAATTGCCATTAAGAACGTTACAGATGAGGATGATTTAATGATCATTACAAAGTCTGGAATTACCATTCGTTTCGATTTAAGTACAATTCGTGTAATGGGTAGAACAGCTCAAGGTGTTCGTATGATAACTTTAAAGAAAAATGGCGAAATTGCAGCCGTTGCTAAAGTTCCGAAAGGAGACGAAGACGAAGAGCAAAATGAGGAATTAACTGAAGGTGGTACGGAAAATGCTACTTCACAGGAAGAAGAATAAAAATAAACGGAAAATGAACATTTTTAAGAATTTAGTTCTAGGTACAAGTTTAGTGTTAACTACAGGAGCTATTGCGCAAAATAGTAATGTAGTAAACGCGGCCTTAGAATATAGAGATTATAACAGTGCTATACAGACAGGTAAAGTAAATGAAGCAAAGACTTCTCTTTTAGCTGCTAAGAAGTATATAGACGAAGCGATTGTTCACGCTGACACAAAACAAGATGGTAAAGCCAACTGGTACTACGGAATGATTTACTCTGAAATCATGCAAGTAGCAGGGATGACTGGTGATACTACAATGATGGCGATGATCAATGACGAAGTATCTGATAAAGCCTTGAAAGCTTTAAATTTTGCAATTACTTCACCGGAGTCTAAAGGTAAAACAGTTAGAGGTGCAGAAGCTTATGTTGAGGAGCAAAAGGCTGAATTGATGCGCTTAGGTGGTGCTGCATTTGAAGCTAAGCAATTCCAAGGTGCATACATGGTATTCAAAACTGGACACGAATTTAGTGAAGGTGTAAATTCAGTTGATCCACAATTCAAGGAGTTCGCAATTGTAGCTGCACAAAATGCAGTAGATACATTGGTTAAACAAGGAGATACTATTGCGGCATACCAAACGGTTGATGAAGCTATTTCTTTTGCACCAGAGAGTGTAGGGTTAACTTTAGCAGCGGTTGATATTGCAATTGCGGGTAAAGATTACGATAAGGCAAACGATTACTTTAATAAAGTATTGAAATATAAAAGTGATAATGCTGAATTGTTCTACAGTTACGGATCTATCATGTACAATGCTAACCGTATGGATGATGCAATTAACGTACTGGAAAAAGCTATTGCTTTAGATTCTCAAAATGCAGATTATAACTACATTTTAGGAGCCTCGTATTTGGAGAAAGCTAAAATGTTGCAAAGAGAATACGGTAACATGGATATCGATGACCCAAGAATGGAAGAGGCGGAAAAAGCGTACAAAGCAATGTATACGAAAGCCATTACTCCTTTCGAAATTTACTTAGAAGCTACGGGTGAAAACGCGCAGATCTTAAGGATTTTGATGCAAGCAAGTAGACAAGCTGGAGATACTGAAAAGGCATTGTCTTACAAAAAGAGAATGGAAGCACTATAAAATGTGTCTAACATAAAATTGAAATGTAAAGGGAGATGTTTATCTCCCTTTTTTTGTGATTTTCATTCGTGTATTAATAAAATGACCCTTACATTTATGAACGAAATTTTTCAAATATGAAAGTTGTTGTATTAGGTAGCGGAACTTCACAAGGAGTACCTGTAATTGCATGTGATTGTCACGTTTGTACTAGCGAAGATCCTAAGGATGATCGCTTGCGTACCTCTGTGATGTTTTCAGTAAATGGAGAAAATTACGTGATTGATTCTGGACCTGATTTTAGGCAGCAAATGTTACGAGAAAAGGTTCAATCCTTACGCGGATTAATCTTTACCCATGAGCATAAAGATCATGTTGCCGGAATGGATGATGTCAGGGCTTTCAATTTTAAGGAAAGAAGAGACATGGAGGTATTTGCAAGCACACAAGTTCAAGAAGCATTGCGAAGAGAGTTTCACTATATTTTTGGAGGCAATACTTATCCCGGAATTCCAAAAGTTAATCTAAATACCATAGAGAACAAGGTGTTCAACTTACCCTGTGGAGAAGAAATAACTCCCATACACGTATTGCACTACAAAATGCCCGTATTCGGTTTTCGTATTCGAAACTTCAGCTATGTTACGGATGCAAAAACTATTGCTGACGAAGAAATAGAAAAGCTTAAAGGAAGTGAGGTTTTAATTGTAAATGCGTTGAGAAGGGAAGAGCATATCTCTCATTTTACAAAGGATGAAGCTCTTGCATTGATTGAAAAGGTAAAGCCCAAAAAAGCATATCTCACACATATCAGTCATATGTTTGGAACACAAGAGGAAATTGAAAAAGAATTGCCCGAAAATGTTTTTGTGGCATATGATGGATTAGAAATAAATATATAGAATGAATTTAAAAAATTTTAGACAAGTAGCCATCTTAGAGGGAATAAGCTGGGTCTTATTATTGGTTACCATGGCTATTAAATATGGAATGGATATTTTCTGGCCCAACAAAATTGTAGGTTTTGCACATGGTTTTTTATTCATGGCCTATATTTTCTTCCTTCTTTACTTCTTGTACACTAAGAAATGGAAGTTTCAATTTGGGATAATTGTTTTTGTAGCTTCTCTTATTCCTTTTGGAACCTTCTATTTAGATGCTAAGTACTTAAAGAAAATGTAAGCGCATAGCGCAAGTAAAAAGGGAGGTGTATTGACATTTCCCTTTTTATTTGTTCTTTATTTGATGTAAGGAATGTCTTTTACTAAAACGCTTATCGTCCGCAGTTATTCCTCCTTCTGGAATATAGCTTTCTATGGCATAGTAACTTTCATCTACTTCATCTCGTTTGTGCCTACTCTCTATTAACTGACCTTTTTCATTGTAGTAATATTCATTTATCCATACACCTGTAAGTTCCGCGTCAGGATCATAATTTCCGGTATAGTAGAGCCGTTCTGCAATTAGTTTACCTTTTTTATCATACGTGTAGGTAATGTATTTTATACCTTGGTCTCCAGTGGTTCCAAAGAAATCTTCTCTAATTAATCTTCTTTTTCTATTGTAAGTAGCCGTTGAAAAGTCACTTTGGTAGGCGTAACTCCTTGGAAGTTCTCCTTCGAACAAAGAATCTCCAAAACTATTGATGTAGAGTTCACCTGTTTTAGAAGAGATTTTTTCGTTTAGAAATGTTTTATGTAATGTTTTAGGTGACTTTCCTTCCAGTGTATAAAGTACCATCCCTTTTCCTTTGGAAAGTAGTACTGTGTCAGATTGCATGCCTAAAAAGTTCTCTGTTTTAATGTTTAAGCCCAATATTTTGGTGTTAAAACTACTATCTCCTTCGGCAGGAATGAAGAATTGATACTTAACGCTTTGCTGAAAAATGTTTTTACTTGAATAAACATCGTGCGTATCGATAAAACGTGGAAATAAAAAGTATTCGTTAGCAGTACTACCCAAGATTTCAGCTTCTGTGTTCACAGGGAAATAAAAAACACTATCTGATGAAATGCGGAAAGCCCCTTTGATGAAATTTTCATTTACAAAGAACATGGGAGGGGTGTTCTGTACGTAGTAATAGTAACAAGCTTCTCTTACATGTATACTCCTTAATTCCAGCGTGTCCAAGTAGGATTCTCCACTGAAGTTGTTTTGATTTTGATACACTGAAGTTGCACCAGGGGTTAAAACCAGAAAGTCTAAAAGGTCTATTTTGTTAACATTTCCTTGTCCCCACGCACTATGCGTAGTAAGCAGTATCGCAAAAAGAAAAGTTAAATGAAATTGAGGATATGTTTGCATAAAAAATAAGGCACTCTATTGAAAATGGAGTGCCTGTTAATGTTATTGATTTCCTTTGGCGTGATCCGCTAAAAACTGTGCTAAACCAGCATCGGTAAGAGGGTGCTTAGCCAATGCTAAAATTGATTTTAATGGAGCTGTAACAACATCAGCGCCTAACTCTGCACATTTAATTATATGCATAGGGTGGCGAACGGATGCCGCCAATATTTCTGTATCAAATAGATAGTTGTCGTAAATTCCGCGAATTTGTTCAACCAAATCAAGACCATTGTGAGAGATATCATCTAATCTTCCTAAAAATGGAGAGATATAGGTAGCACCTGCTTTTGCTGCCAATAATGCTTGACCTGCAGAAAAAATAAGTGTACAATTGGTTCTAATTCCTTTATTTGAAAAATGCTTAATGGCTTTTATCCCTTCTGTGGTCATAGGGATTTTTACAACGATATTTTTATGTAAAGAGGCCAATTCTTTACCTTCCTTCACCATTCCCTCAAAATCTGTAGCAATTACTTCAGCAGAAACATCACCTTCTACCGTATCACAAATTTCTTTGTAATGATTGAGGATGTTTTCTTGTCCGGTAATTCCTTCTTTTGCCATCAAGGATGGATTTGTGGTAACACCATCTAAAATACCTAGGTTATAAGCTTCTTTGATGTCTGCTAAATTGGCTGTATCTATAAAAAATTTCATATGTATCTTTTTTAGAAAGTTAAAACCTTTAATTGAAAATACATTTTCTTTTAGGTTAAAACATTGTTACTCTTATTCAGTAATTCTTTCTATTTCAGCTTCATCCCAGCGCTCTACACGTTTAACACCTTCCACAATTTCGAATTTTTGAATCAAAGATTCTAAGTGTTGTAAATCGTTTACATACACTTCAACCCATCCTTCAAATACACCATCATGAGAAGAGAAGGAGATAGATTTCATGTTCACACTGTGCTGATGAGAAATGATGTCGGTAATTTTATTCACCAATCCTAAATCGTCAATACCAATTAGTCTTAGTTTACCTATATGCTCTTTTACATCATCCAATTCCCATGTGGCAGGGATACAGCGATAAGCCATTTTACTCATCATGTTTTCTGCATTGGGACAATTGGTACGGTGAATTTTTAAACCTTCACTTATCGAATTAAAGGCAAAAATTGAATCTCCCGGTAGAGGGTTACAACATTTGGCATATTTGTAATCGAGGTCTACATTATTATTTCCGATAACAATGGTCTCTTTCGGGTTTAATGCTGGTTTGGGTTTAGGAGCCTCAGATTTTATTCCTTTTTTAGGTCGTTTTTTGTCTGATTTAAATATTCCGCCCTCTTGCGGTATTTCCTTCACTTTAGGAAGGTCTATTTTACCTTTAGCAATTTTAATGTAAAGTTCAGTGGCACCTGGTACTTTAAAGAAACGCTCTAAAGTGGTTACATTTTCACTCGTAAATTTAATGTTGTAATTCTTCAGTTTACGTTCTAGAATCTCTTTACCATTGGCAGCAATTTCTTTACGCTCGTCGTTTAAAGCATTTTTAATCTTTTGCTTAGCTCGGGCTGTGACTACATATTTTAACCATTCATCATTAGGCTTTTGCTTGGTAGAAGTAATAATTTCTATCTGATTACCACTTTTCAATTGATGACTTAAAGGAACAAGTTTATTATTCACTTTAGCACCTATACAAGTTAAACCAACCTGGGTGTGAATGTCAAAAGCAAAATCTAATATCGTTGCACCATTGGGTAATACGCGTAATTCCCCTTTTGGAGTAAACACATAAATTTCTTCACTGAAAAGATTGAGCTTAAAGTCGTTGATGAAGTCCATGGCATTCGTTGATGGATTTTCAATCAAGTCTCTAATTTCAGCTATCCATCTGTCAAATTTCGTGTCTCCGTTTTTTGACTCTTTATAATTGTAGTGTGCCGCTAAACCTTTTTCAGCAATTTCATCCATACGTTTAGAACGTATCTGAACTTCTATCCACCTCCCTTGGGGCGACATCACCGTAGTGTGCAAGGATTCATATCCATTGGCACGAGGTGTAGAAATCCAGTCTCTTAAACGATCTGGATTGGGTTGATAATAATCTGTAACGATAGAATAAACTCTCCAAGCATCCGGTTTTTCTAACTCTTCTGGAGTGTTTAGGATGATTCTAACGGCAAAAAGATCGTATACCTCCTCGAAGGGAATACCCTTATTCTGCATTTTCCTCCAAATGGAAGAAATAGACTTTGTACGCGCTTTGATTTCAAAGTCATAACCTTCTTTGGTTAAACTTTCTTTAATCGGTTGCATGAATCGGCGGATAAATCGATTTCGGGCTTCCTTACTCGATTTTAGTTTAGATTGGATTTCATTGTAAATGGGGGGATTCATGTATTTCAAACCTAAATCCTCCAATTCACTTTTGATAGAGTACAATCCTAACCTGTGGGCTAGAGGGGAGTATAAGAAATTGGTTTCAGATGCAATTTTCAACTGCTTATCCGGACGCATACTTTCTAAAGTACGCATGTTGTGGAGTCTGTCTGCCAATTTGATAAGAACAACCCTAAGGTCATCAGAAATGGTCAACACCATTTTTCTGAAGTTCTCGGCTTGTATAGAAACGTTTTCGTCAAATACTTCAGGAATTTTTGTTAAACCATCAATGATTTTTCGAGCCGTTCCTCCAAACAATTCTTCAATATCCTCTAGACTAATGTGGGTATCTTCTACTGTATCATGTAACAAGGCACACGCAATGGCAGTAGCCCCGAGTCCCATTTCTTCCGAACAAATTCTTGCTACGGCAATGGGGTGAAAAATATAAGGTTCACCCGATTTTCTACGCATGTCTTTGTGTGCTTCTACAGCAACATCAAAAGCTTTGCGTATCATCTTGTTTTCTTCCTTAGTTCCTTGCTTAAAGGTGCGCAATAAGCCCCTAAATGCATTGAGTATATCTTTTCTTTCCTTTTCTAAATCTATATTCCCAGCGTCCTCAGCCATACTTGTCAAATTATATACCTAAAATAGTAAGAATGTTAAACATGTGGAATCTAAAACCCATTAAAATAAAGGCTTTCCATGATTTTTTTTCCAACATACTTGTCAGGAAGTGATGGCTGGTCAATAGCTGGGAAAGAAGTTGTTGTATATTTCATTGAATATCTTTGGATTAGAATAGGTCAGTGTCTTGAAATAGAGAAATGTTATCTGGAAGATGCAAAGCTTCTTGCTTTCGTTTATTTTTGAAGGGATGAATAAGGGAATATCACTTGGTGAAGTACAACAGGTTTTTGGCGTATTAAATGTTTCAGAGGACGAGCTTAAATACTTGGCCTCTAAATTCGAACGTATAGAATTAAAAAAGGGAGATCATTTATTACGAGCTGGTAGTAGAGTAGAGCACACTTACTACCTCTATGAAGGGTGTATGCGAACTTATTTTATTGATGATCAGGGAAAGGAACATACCTTTCAATTTGCTGTAGATGATTGGTGGACATCCGATTATAATGCATTGCTGAAAAAAGAACCTGCCATGATGAATATTGAGGCATTAAAAGACACTACACTTTTTTCATTAAGCATGCATGATTTGGAAGAAACCTGTGATAAGATTCGACCAGTGGAACGATTTCATAGGATGAAATTACAAAGAGCTTTTGCTTCTTTTCAAAGGAGGATAATGCAAAACCTATCTAAAACCGCTAGGGAGAGATATATAAACTTTCTAGCTTCTTACCCGGATATTGAGAGAGAAGTAAAGAATTACCATATCGCATCTTATTTAGGAATAACCTCAGAGAGTTTGAGTAGAATTCGAAGAGAAATGTCACGTAAAGACAAGCCTTAGACCATTTCTTATCATAGGTCAATTTTTTAATTCTTCCTTGCCACGATCTTTGTGTCAAATAATCAAAGAGACATGGAATTAATTGAAAAATTAAATTGGAGATATGCCGCAAAGGCAATGAATGGAAATCAAATTTCACAAGAAAAAGTAGATAATATTATCGAAGCTATTTCATTGGCACCAACTTCTAGTGGATTGCAGCCTTTTGAAGTTGTTGTTGTAACCAACCAAGAGGTCAAGGATAAAATCAAAGCGGTAGCTTGGAACCAATCTGTTGTTTCTGATTGTTCTCATTTATTGGTGTTTGCTGCATGGGATACATATACAGCAGATCGAATCAATTACATGTTTGATTTAACCAATGAAGTAAGAGGATTTAAAAATGAAGGATGGGAAAATTACAGACAACAGTTATTGTCTTCATATGTTCCTCGTCCTGCACAGGAGAATTTTGAGCACGCTGCAAGACAAGCATACATCGCGTTTTCTCAAGCTATTGCAGCAGCGGCCTTTGAAGGAGTAGATGCAACACCAATGGAAGGGTTTGATACAGCAGCTGTAGATGAAATTTTAGGATTAGAAGCCAAAGGATTAAAGAGTTGTGTAATGTTACCCTTAGGATACAGAGATGAAGAAAACGATTGGTTGGTAAACCTTCCTAAAGTAAGAAAGAGCAAAGAAGACTTATTGATTAAAGTTGACTAAACCGCGTTGAATAAATAATTGTTCAACAAAAAATCCCCGATGCAAACACATCGGGGATTTTTTTATTCTATTAATGGATTATTTTGCAGGAAGTACTTTAGTAGCAACTTCTCCAAATCCGATTTTAACATCTCCATTCATACAAGTACCTCTCATGGTAACTGTATCGTTGTCTTGGATGAATTTACGCTCAGAACCATCTTTCATTGGAATTGGTTTTGTTCCTCTCCAAGATAATTCTAACATAGAACCGTAAGAGTTTTCTTCTGGTCCAGAAATCGTTCCTGAAGCCATCATATCTCCACAGTTAATGTTACATCCATTTACTGTATGGTGCGCTAACTGCTGCGCCATGTTCCAGTACATGTGCTTGTAGTTAGAATTACATATCACAGTTTCTTCACCGTTCTCAGGAGTAATAGCTACCTCTAAGTTGATGTCGTAATGGTGTTGTCCTTCATATTCCAAGTAAGAAAGTACTTTTGGATCTTGCTTTGGACCATCTAATTTGAAAGGCTCCAATGCATCCATAGTAACAATCCAAGGTGAAATTGAAGAAGCAAAGTTCTTCGCCAAGAATGGTCCTAATGGAACGTACTCCCAAGTTTGGATATCACGTGCAGACCAGTCATTGAATAGACACATACCAAAGATGTAATCTTCAGCTTCTGCAGTTGAAATAGAGTCTCCTAATGGTTTCCCGTCGAAAGTTACAAATGCCATTTCTAATTCGAAATCTAACAATCTACATGGAGCGTAGATAGGATCTGCATCTTTATCTGGTCTAATTTGTCCTTTTGGACGGTGTATGCTTTCTCCTGAAACAATGATAGAGCTAGAACGACCGTGGTATCCAACAGGAATCCACAACCAGTTTGGCAATAATGCATTGTTAGGGTCTCTAAACATTGTACCTACATTCGTTGCGTGATCTCTAGAAGAGTAGAAGTCAGTATAATCACCTACTTGCACAGGCATTAACATTTCTACTGCATCTGCTTCAATTAAAACTTGACCAACATGGTGCTCGTTTCCTGAAAGATCGTTGTGATCTGTAGCTAATAATTTAGAAATTCTATTTCTTAAATCTCTTGTTGCAGCTTTCCCTTTTTTCATCATTGGGTTTAAGCTGTCTGTATCAAAATCTTCTAAGTCGAATGGCAAATTATCCAAATAACCTAAAACATAAAGTGTTTTTAAATCCAAAACAAAATCACCGATACGCGTACCTACACGTGGCGTTAAGTTTCCTGTTTTAAAAACTCCAAAAGGAATGTTTTGGATAGGGAAGTCAGATCCTGCAGGAACTTCTACCCATGATTTTAACGAAGGATTGTTTGCTTGTATCATATGTATATACTATTGAAATAATGGTAATCCACTCATTAATGAATGTACCTTTGTTTTAATTAGTGCTAATTTTTCATCATCAGTAGCATTGCAAATAGCTTCATCTAAGTATTCAACTATTGTAGCTATACTATCTTCTTTCATTCCTCTTGTTGTAATAGCAGAAGTTCCCACGCGGATACCAGAGGTAACGAATGGTGATTCTGTATCAAAAGGAACCATATTTTTATTTACAGTAATCTCAGCTTTACCTAAAGCGATTTCAGCATCTTTTCCTGTAATGTTTTTCGCTCTTAAATCAATTAACATAGAGTGGTTGTCTGTACCACCTGAAATGATTTTATATCCTCTTTTAACAAGTTCGTCAGCCATAACAGAGGCGTTCTTAATTACTTGTTGAGCGTATGCTTTGTAATCGTCTGATAATGCTTCACCGAAAGCAACTGCTTTTGCAGCGATAACATGCTCTAATGGACCACCTTGTGTTCCAGGGAAAACAGCTGCATCTAACAAGCTTGCCATAGAACGTGGGTTTCCATTTTTCCATTTAATTCCAAATGGGTTATCAAAGTTCTTACGCATCATAATGATACCACCTCTTGGTCCACGTAAAGTTTTGTGCGTAGTTGAGGTAACGATATGGCAGTGCTCTAATGGGTCTGTTAATAATCCTGCTGCGATTAATCCAGCTGGGTGAGAAATATCTGCTAACACCAAAGCTCCAACTTCATCGGCAACCTTTCTAATTCTTGCATAATCCCAATCTCTTGAGTATGCAGAAGCTCCACAGATGATTAGTTTTGGCTTTTCAGCGCGAGCTTTTTCTTCTAAAGTTTCGTAATCAATGGTTCCAGTTTCTTCTTTTACACCATAGAAGTGAGGTTCATAAAATTTACCTGAGAAGTTTACTGGAGAACCGTGTGTAAGGTGACCACCGTGTGAGAGGTCAAATCCTAATATTTTATCTCCAGGTTGCAAACATGCTAACATTACAGCGGCATTGGCTTGTGCACCAGAGTGTGGCTGTACGTTGGCCCATGTAGCACCAAATAATTTACACAATCTATCAATGGCAAGTTGTTCAACTTTATCAACAACCTCACATCCTCCGTAGTAACGCTTTTCAGGTAATCCTTCTGCATACTTGTTTGTAAGGATAGATCCCATTGCTTTAAGTACTTCATCACTTACATAGTTTTCAGAAGCGATAAGTTCTATACCATTTGTCTGACGAGCTCTTTCGTCTTCAATGAGTCCAAATATTTCAGTGTCCTTCACCATTTCTTAATTGTTTTTTTTATATATCATTTTTAACCCATCTAAAAGTGGAGTAGTGGGTTTGTAATTCACGAGTTCTTTTAATTTTTTAGAGCTTCCTACTCTACGTTCAACTTCATAGTCGTAACGTTTTCTAGGAGCATCTATATAGGCAATCTTAGAATTTGACCCTGTAATCTCTAAAATATTTTCTGCCAGCGTTTTAATGTTCCATTCTTCCTCATTGGCAATATTCACAATATGATAACCTTTCGTATCCATTAGGCGAACACAAGCTTCTATGGTATCATCTATATAAGTGAAGTCTCTGGTTTGCTCACCATTTCCGTAAACGGTAATTTGTTCACCTTTTTGAGCTTGTTCAAAGAAACGAGGGATCACCATTCTGTTGTCTTGGTTATCCCCATAAACATTGAAAAATCTTAACGAAACAGCTTCTAAGCCCTTTTCGTCATGATGAGAGGCCAGGTAAATTTCATTGTACCTTTTAGCCATGGCATAGGAAGTTCTAGGGTCTACGAGTATCTCTTCAGACAATGCATTTTCAATGGCTGAATGTCCGTATATTCCTGAAGTAGAAGCATACAATATTTTCTTGATATTGTTCTCCTGGGCTGCAGCAACAACGTTTCGTGTACCTATTACTTCAACATCCATTGTCTCTACAGGATTGTCTGCCACTACGTCTACACCTAGCACAGCTGCAAAATGATAGATGATATCTACACCTTTTGAGGCCGTATTTACGATGGAGTAGTTTCTGACATCTCCTTTAATAAAGTGTATCTTTTTGAATATTTCAGGGTCTATTTTATTTCCTCTCAGTAAATTATCGAGTACAGTAACGTCATGACCATCGTTTACTAATCTTTTACAAAGATTACTACCAATAAATCCTGCGCCTCCTGTTATTAATATTTTCATAGTGTTGTATTTCCCGAGAAAGAAATTTGAACCTAAGTTTTACTTTTTGCAAAAGTACTTAAATTAAATATCTTCTCAAGTGTGTTAAGCGATGTGTCTGTTTATTTAATTCTTGGGAGTAGATACCTTCTTCATTGAGACTTTCAATTTTCACTCTACCGCTTGCGTGAATAATTTTGTTTTCTTCTAGAACAATTCCTACATGAGTTACTTTATCCTTGCTGTTTGAAAAGAATGCGAGGTCTCCCACTTGTAATTCATCAAATTCGACAGCAGTACCTTGCGTTACTTGCATACTAGCGTCTCTGAGTAATTCTATTCCAAACTCTCTTAGAACCGCTTGGGTGAATCCGGAACAATCAATTCCAAATTGCGTTCTGCCACCCCATAAATAAGGAGCATTTAAGAACTCCATAGCAACATCACCAATACTTTGATGGGTAGAAGGACCGTTGTTTTGGGTGATTTTCTCAAAACTGTATTGATCTACCTCAAAGTTTTGAAGACTTTCATTGAGCATGGAACCTTTTAAAGTTTGAATAGGACCAATGGGTGTATTGTACGTAAGAAGTGCACTTTTTTGTCTTTTCCCTTCTTGTAAAATTTTTTGTTTGGCGAGATCACTAATGGTAAAGATTTGTTTGAAATCTA
>NZ_JBVCPV010000032.1:0-19860 GCF_057456495.1 Lishizhenia sp.
AATTAGATGTGGTAGATGTTTCCAATCCTGCCAATCCAATATTGAAAAGTTCTTTTAGTCTTACTAATCCACATGGATTAGGAGTAAATGGAGATGTTCTCTTTGTGTGTGATGGTAGCGATGGATTGAAAGTTTTTGACAATACTGATCCATTGGTTGTGGGAGATCATTTAACACAAAGCTTTTCAACAATTCAGGCAATTGATATCATTCCATTGGGTAACCTAGCCATCGTGTTAACAAAAGACGGAGTGTATCAGTACGATTGCACAGATGTACAGAATATTCAATACTTAAGTCAAATTCAATAATCCTTAAAAACGAAAGATCATGCAACGAATTATTTTAATCATATTCCTATTTCTTTTAGGGCTGAGTGCGCAAGCACAAGAGATGTTGACTTCCAAGAAATTTGATTTTGTTTCTTCTATTAACACAGGAGTGAACACAGATTTTTACAACTCTAACTTTTCGATGGCAGTTACCAATGGTGTAATTATGAACCAACGCTATATGTTGTCTTTGGGTCTAGGTATAGAAGGCAATCAGACAGGTACGCAGTTGCCTATGTTTTTTGAAGGTAAATACTTGTTTTTGAAAAATAGAAAGAAGACGCCTTTTATCTCCGTTACTTCAGGGTATTTACAACCTTTGTATAGAAATTATTGGCAAAATGTACAAGGTGGTTTTACTGCCGGTGCACAGATTGGGTTTCAGAACTTCTTTAGCGATCATGTAGGAATTTCAACTAGTGTAGGGTACAGGTATTGGAGACAAAGAGGAGAGCAAAATTATTATTACTACGATATTATGCCGTTTTATGGTAATGGGGCGTACATTTATATATCCAATCGATTTGAAGTAAGATTGGCGCTTCTTTTCAAATAATAGGACTACGAAAAAGACCCCTTATACAGAACAAGAGCTCGTTGTGGCGTGTCAGAAAGGCAAGCTAAAAGCACAGCGAGAATTGTATGACAGATATGCATACATGATGAAAGGGGTATGTCTAAGATATGCCAGGGATGTCTCTGAAGCAGAGGATTATTTGCAGGAGGCATTTCTTCGGGCATTTAAGTCTATACATCAATTAAACCCTTCAGGGAATCTAGGCGCTTGGTTGAGGACCATAGCAGTAAATGTAGGACTGGAGATGTATAGAAAAAATAAAGCGATTGACTTGAGGCTTGAAAACTATAAGCATATACAAGGTAATAGTGTAGACCTAGAAACTGCGTTTGAAAAAATGGCTTTGGAAGATCTGGTGAAGAAAATACAGCGATTACCCTTGGGTTATAGAACGGTTTTTAACTTATATGCTATTGAAGGATTTAACCATGAAGAAATAGCGCAGAAATTAGAAATCTCAGCCGGAACATCTAAATCTCAATACAGTAGAGCAAGGAGTCTATTAAGACAATGGATAGAAGAGGAAGAAGAGAATGAAAAAAATCAAATGAATTATGCAAAAGGATAGAGGTTTACAAGATCGCTTTGCGGAATTCGGAGCGCAGCCTACTCAACAAGTTTGGACAAATCTGGAGGCGGAATTGACGCGCAAGAAGAAAAGACGTGCGGCTCTATTGTGGTGGACAGGAATTTCTTTTGGTACTTTGTCTATTTTATTGGTACTCCTATTTGTGAATACACTTTCATCTACAATTGATTTAAAGAATTCTGCGGTAGCAGAAGTTGAGCAAGAAAGCGAAGTAACACAAGAGAAAATTGACTTTTCTGAAATAGAGGAGAATGAGCCCAAATCAACATTTGAAAAAGATAATGGTGCGGTTCCAAATAAGGAGGTTTTTGACCAAAGAATTGCTACCTCAAAGCGTACGTCACGTTCTAATCTTACAAGGGAAGAAGAGGTGCTTATACAGAAAATTCTTGCTCCAAAGCGCACCCTAGAACCAGATACTGCGCATATTGTTGAGATTGTGGATCCTCTTTTACCTCAAGAAGACAGCCTCTTAAGAAAAAAAGAAGAGAAGGAAGCGCTAGTTGTTTTTTCTAATGCTGAAGATTCAATTGAGTTAGATAGTCTTTATCAAAATGTTGTTGCTGATAGCGTAGAACCTGTACATATTGTTGAACAGGAGAAGGAATTACTGCCGAGTAAATGGTCATTCGGTGTGCATGTAGGTGGAGCGTACGATTATAGATCTGTTGATGACCAGGTGTATGCCACCGATGCTTCGTTGGTTAACAATCCGGCATTGAATAATGAGTATTATGTTGTTGATCAGGTTGCTCGTTTTAATAACCGATTCAATGTGACCTTATCTGCACGCTATGATTTAACTTCTAGATGGCGTATTTCTACTGGTTTGGGTTATGGTCAATTTGTTGAAAATGTTTCTGGAACAGAAGAGGCATTCAATTCTTACGGAATACATGGCCATACACTTAATCAGAATGTACAAGTGAATTTTAGTTTCTTGAATAAACCTAAGCTGGGTGCTTATACTGGAGTTGCTTATACCAATTCTTTCTTCATATCTCCCACGCGTACAGGTTATGTAGGAAGCGCACAGTTCCAAATGGGAATGTCGTATAAATTTAGTCCACGCTTTTCTATTGAATTAGAACCTTACCTACAGTATTACAGATTTGGTCAGGAAATAGAAGGACTATATGGTAACGCTTTGGTAGGTGCTCAAGTAGGATTTGTATTCAGACCGCTAGAATAAAATTTTCAAACAGGGATGGGATGGAAATGAGCTGAAGCAAAGTAGCATGAAACTTACTTTGAAAAGGCGACTAAAGAAGCTTTTGAAATGTATAGTTGAATGAGACTTTGGGAAGTGAATTGAAAGTACAGCCCGGCTGTTTGCCTAAGCATCTAAACGATAAGAAAAGAAAAAACGGGGTCACATTTAATGCGACCCCGTTTGTGTTTTTTAGTGATGATTTCATAACCTTTCGATAACGCCGGCAGCACCTTGTCCGGTACCTACACACATGGTTACAATACCATATTTCTCCTTGCGTTTCTTCAATTCGTTCATCATTTGAACCGTTAATTTAGCTCCTGTACAACCCAGCGGGTGCCCCAAACTAATAGCTCCACCGTTTACATTAACAATTTCTTTATCCAATCCAGCTTCGCGAATAACGGCCAAAGATTGAGAAGCAAAAGCTTCGTTTAATTCGTACAAACTGATGTCAGATTTTTGTAATCCTGCTTGTTTGATAGCTGCTGGAATAGCATCCACCGGACCTATACCCATGATTCTTGGCGGAACACCCACTACAGAATAAGAAGCCAAACGCGCTACGGGTTCTAAACCTAGTTCTTTTACCATACGTTCTGACATCACCAAACAAAAGGCAGCACCATCTGAAGTTTGCGAAGAGTTACCCGCAGTAACCGATCCACCCTGTGCGAAAACAGGACGTAATCTTCCTAAAGCTTCCATAGATCCTCCCGGACGTGGTCCTTCGTCTGTATCAACCGTATAGGTTTTAACCTGACGTTTTTCGTTTTGATCTAAGAAGATGTGTTCTACTTCAATGGGAACGATATCGTCTTTAAATCTACCTGTTTTGATAGCCTCCAAAGCTTTGCGGTGAGATTCTAAAGCAAAGGCATCTTGCTCTTCTCTCGAGACTTTAAATTCATTGGCAACGGCTTCTGCTGTGAGTCCCATTCCCCAATACCAGTCTGGGTTTTTCTTCGCCACTTTTGCGTTGGGAACAATTCTCCATCCTCCCATGGCCATTACCGACATGGATTCAACTCCACCGGCGATAATACAATCTGCCATTCCTGCATTGATTTTTGCAGTTGCCATGGCTATCGTTTCTAATCCAGAAGAACAATATCTGTTTACGGTAACTCCTGGTACTTTATCCGTTCCGAGTCCCATTAATGAGATCATTCTTCCCATGTTTAACCCTTGCTCAGCTTCGGGTGTAGCGTTCCCAACAATTACATCGTCCACACGTGCGGGATCTAATTGCGGAACTTCTTTTAAAATGTGTTTGATCACATCCGCCCCCAAATCATCGGGTCTGTAAAAGCGGAAACCACCTTTGTTGGCTTTCCCAACTGCGGTTCTATATCCTGTTACTATGTATGCGTTCATGTTTTTTAAAGATTTTTAGACTTTTAGACCGTTAGACAATTAGATTTTGTTTAACGAGATGCTAAAAGATCTTATCATTTTTTGAATTTCTTCTACTTTCTCTTGTACTTCATTAATTTCTATATCATAGAGTCTATGAATCAAGAAAAGCTGAGTTTCAAGCTCAAAGGCAGAAGAGATACTTATATTTAGAAAGTGAATAAAACTTTTGTTAGAGTCACGACCAGAGCCTTCGGCAATATTGGATGGAATAGAAACAGCACATCTGTTTAATTGTGGCTTTAAATTGAAATCTTCTTGACTTGGTAATGACTTTGTTATTGTATAGATTTCCTCTACCAAATCCATTGATTTTTGCCAGATTTTCAATTCTTTGTACCTATGTTTCTTCATCTCTAAAGGTCTAAATGTCTAACACTCTAAACGTCTAAGCTTAATTTCTAAGAATTTTACCTTTTTTCACCATGCTCTCTAAACGTTCTAGTGTTTTACGTTCGGCGCAGAGTTCTACGAAGGCTCTTCTTTCTAAGTCGAGGAGATATTGTTCAGAAACTTGAACGCGCTCGGAGATGTCACCCCCACACATTACAAAACCTAGTTTTTCTGAGATGAGTCTGTCGTGTTCTGAGATGTAGTTCCCAGACTGCATTGAGTCAGCTCCTACATAAACAATTCCTAATCCTTCTTGACCAAGGATGGTGATGTTTTTCTCTTTTGGAGGGGCTACATAACCTTTGTTGGCTAAGCCTAAACAAGCTTCTTTAGCACGTGTTAATTGCAATTCTCTCGACATTACATATTCGTCTTGTCCTCTTCTTAAGTAACCCAATTCAAAGGCTTCTTCTGCAGAGGTAGCAACTTTGGCTTGACCAATCGTTAAGAAACGTTCACGCATTTTGTTGATGCGAATGTCACCTTCTGATAACTCTTCAGAGAGTCTTTTTACAAACTCTTTGGTACCACCACCACCAGGAATAACACCAACACCGAATTCAACCAACCCCATGTATAGTTCTGCATGGGCTACAACTTTATCCGAATGCATAGATAATTCACATCCTCCACCTAAAGCCAGGTTATGAGGAGCAACAATTACAGGGATATCACTATAACGCACACGCATCATAGTATCTTGGAAAGTTTTTACGGCGAAGTTTAATTCGTCGAAATCTTGTTCCACCGCCATCATAAAGATCATTCCAACATTAGCTCCGGCGCTAAAGTTTTGACCTGTATTTGAGATTACGAGTCCCTTGTATTCTTTTTCGGCAATGTCAATAGCTTTGTTAATTCCTTCAATCACTCCACCGCCTATGGTGTTCATTTTTGTGTGGAATTCTAAGTTTAAGATACCGTCTCCTAGATGAACTAAAGTTGCATCGCTGTTTTTCCAAACTGTATTCTCTTCGCGCAAAGCATCGAGAATAACCATGTTTTCTGTACCCGGAATGGTTTTGTATGCTTTAGCAGCGATGTCGTAGTACAACTTGCTTCCTTTATCATTTTTG
This sequence comes from Lishizhenia sp., assembly GCF_057456495.1. Lineage (NCBI taxonomy): Bacteria > Pseudomonadati > Bacteroidota > Flavobacteriia > Flavobacteriales > Crocinitomicaceae > Lishizhenia > Lishizhenia sp. The sequence goes on from NZ_JBVCPV010000032.1 coordinate 5,597, forward strand.
TAGAAAGAAGTAATACCTGCGGCTTTCATTTCTTCTACCCAAGCTGCAGCTTTATGGTTTTCTTTAGCAATTAATTCTAATCCTTTGTCTAAACCAATTAAATCCCACGTTTCGAAAGGACCTAATTCCCAACCAAAACCTGCTTTGATAGCATCGTCGATTTTGTAGAGGTCATCAGATATTTCTGGAATTCTATTGGTTACGTAAGCAAATAGACCGGCGAAAGTTTTTCTGTAGAACTCACCTGCTTTGTCCATTCCTTGGAACAACATTTTTGTACGTTGTTTCAAATCGTCTATGGGTTTTGCCATAGCTAGCGTAGGGAAGTTTACAGTTGCTTTTTCTCTATATTCTAAAGTGTTGAGATCTAATGAAAGAATGTTTTTCTTTCCATTTTCATCTACTACTTTTTTGTAGAAACCTTGGTTGGTTTTAGATCCTAACCAGTTGTTCTCAACCATTTTTGAGATATAGTCAGGAAGGTTAAATAGATCTCTGGCTTCGTCGTTTGGACAATTTTCTTTGAGTCCATTTGCTACATGTACCAAAGTATCTAACCCAACTACATCACAGGTTCTAAAAGTGGCAGATTTTGGTCTACCCAATATTGGACCTGTCAATTTATCTATCTCCTCTATATTCATGTCCAATTCCTTAACGGCATGGAAAAGTGACATAATAGAGTAGACCCCAACTCTGTTGGCAATAAATGCAGGAGTGTCTTTACATAATACTGTTTTCTTACCTAAGTATTTTCTACCATATTCCATAAAGAAGTCAACCACCTCTGGCGCTGTTTCTTTGGTTGGAATAACTTCAAAAAGTTGTAAATACCTTGGAGGGTTGAAGAAGTGAGTTCCACAGAAATGTTTCTTGAAATCATCGCTTCTGCCTTCTAACATCAGGTGAATAGGAATACCGGAGGTGTTGGAAGTAATTAAACTACCTGCTTTACGGTGTTCTTCAACTTTTGCAAATACTTGTTGTTTGATGTCTAATCTTTCGATAACCACTTCTATGGTCCAATCACAATCTTTGATTTGATGAAGATCGTCTTCGAAGTTTCCGGTTTTTATTCTTCCGGCGAAAGACTTGCTGTAGATAGGTGAAGGATTGGACTTGAGGGCGAAAGTAAGTGAATCATTGACAATTCTGTTTCTTACTTTTTTGTCTTCGAGGGTTAATCCTGATTTTTGTTCTTTTTCGTTGAGTTCTTTGGGTACGATATCGAGCAAAAGAACATCTAGCCCGATGTTAGCAAAGTGACATGCTATTCGGGAGCCCATGACTCCCGAACCAAGCACCGCAACTTTGCGAATGTGTCTATTCATAGTTTTAACGTTTTAGAAAAATCTTATCATATTTCTAAGCTCTTCTTCAACAGTTAAATCAATTTTGTCCATTACTTCAAAAAATACCTTCAATTTTCCTTTTGGAATGCGTTCGTAGAGTTTCTCGTTGAATTCTAACACCACATTTTTGGCAAGTCTTCGTTGTTCAACTCCTTCCGGCGTTAGGAAAATCAGTACTTTCCTTTTGTCTAATTTATCGGCCTCTCTGTAAATCAATCCCCTCGTCTCCATTGTTTTTAAGGTTCTTGATAAACTTGTAGGCTCCATTCCCATTCTTGGTCCTAGTTGAGTACTTGGCGTACCTTCTTTATCAACAATCAATAAAATAAAACCTATGGAAATGGTCATGTCGTGTACCGAGGCTTTCTGATTATACATCCTCGATATTTTATGCCACGCATGACGTATGCTAAAATCGATTTTCTCTTCTGTTTTAGAATTACTCATTTCTATCATTTAAATATAGGAAAATATTCTAAGCACGCACAATAAAATTGCGAATTTTACCATGTGCAAAAAGCCATTACTTTTTCCTTGCAGAATGTATTTGTAGTAGTAATACACTCATAAGTTAATAAAATTAATTAGTGTATTGGTAAATAATCGTTAGAAGTAATAGATTAACGATTTAAAACGAGTTGTAAAATTTACCAAATATTTTCTGAAACATGCACAGTTCCCTTAAACAAAGCTACCACTTTTCCAGTTTGATTGGTAACCTTTACTGTGTATATCCCTAACCTTTTGCTTCTGTTTTCTTCACTGCATACCGCGGTTAATTTATCCCCGGTGAAACAAGGTCTAGTATGAGAAATAGAGGTTTCAATACTCACACATTGAAAACCGTAGGTATTGGAAGCAAAAGCAAGGGCACTATCTGCTAATGCGTACGATAGTCCCCCATGTGCAATATTAAATCCGTTGACAAAATCTTTGGTTACCTCCAATTCAAGTGTACAACTTCCTTTGGCAATAGCAATTAACTTCATTCCCAATAATTGAGAGAAGGCATCTTCTTGCAGCATTAAGTTTACAATTTCTTGGGGCGACTTCATCTTATGCAATGGCTTTGTTCATTAATCCAATCATAGCTGTTGAAACGATAAACAATTGTGTAGCTGTTTCATCATCTAAACTTGTACCGTCATCATCTGCCATTTCTATTTCGTTGGCCATAAAGGCAATTAAATTTGGCTGGTTGGTAATGGCTAGAATTAAATCAATATCCTCTTCATCCATGTATTCCTCTAAAACTTGAGAAAATTCGTCTTGAAAAGCATCGATATCTTCATTTGTAATTCTTTTAACCTTTACACCTTGCTGCGCAAAAGCCTCGAAATAAATGTTGAAGTAGTAAATGATTAACCCTGTAAGCGTATCATTTTCGAACTCCATACCTGCAGACATAGCGTAACCTAAAAAGTCCTGCTGTGCTAAGCCATAGGTTTCAGAGATTTTCTCTAAACCATCGTCGTCTAAATTGTCTATTTTGTTTACCGCCTTTTCAATGTTGGCAATTGTAATCTGTTGCATATATTATTTGTTGAATGTTGCTTTTAGACTTAAATCTAAAGAGCTTATTGAATGTGTTAGGGCTCCAGAAGAAATGTAGTCTACTCCTGTTTCACCATAAGCACGTATGTTATCTATTGTAATTCCTCCTGATGCTTCTGTTTCATATTGCTCAGGAATAGTTGGAAGTATAGCTTTAATCTCTTCAGGTGTGAAGTTGTCTAACATAATTCTGTCGATTCCACCTACTGCCAATACTTCTTCCAATTCTTTGGTGTCTCTTACCTCAACTTCTATCTTAAGGTCTTTCCCTGTTTGTTGCAAGTAATCTTTGGCACCTTTAATGGCTTGAGCAATTCCACCTGCATAATCGATGTGGTTGTCTTTGATCATAATCATGTCATACAACCCAAATCTATGGTTGTAACCACCACCAATTTTAACAGCCCATTTTTCCATGGCACGTATACATGGTGTAGTTTTTCTTGTGTCTAACAATTTCGTATCGCAGCCATCTAAAATTTGTACAATTTTGTTGGTGTGTGTCGCGATTCCACTCATGCGTTGCATGAAGTTTAGTACCAAACGTTCTGTAGATAATATAGAGCGAGAGCTTCCTTCTACGGTTAAAATAATATCACCTTCTTTAATTGCTTCACCATCATGAATGAAAACTTCAACTTTTAAGTTGGGATCAAAGCGATGAAAAATACGTTCCGCTAATTCAACACCTGCCGCAATTCCATGATCTTTCACCAGTAATTTCGCTATTCCCGTTGCGCTTTCGGGAATAGTAGATAGTGAGGAATGGTCTCCATCCTGGAGATCTTCTCTCAATGCAAAATCGATTATTTCATCTATCATGCCCCAAAGATATACATCTCTAGGAAATATGATAATCTATTTGAGAGGATAGCTGTTGATATTCATCAGCATTTTATTGGTTGTAGAGGCGTAGTTTTGTATTACCATCCCACGCGGTACGGTATTGTCTGAGTCCAAATTCAACATCTCCGTTTACGATAGATCCATCGTACAAAGAGAATTGAGCATCAGAACAAGGGTCGTCTAATACTAAAAAGTTATCTGGGTTTACAACTAAACCTGTATCACAATCTGCAGCGTTTGCGGTGGTTGACATTCTATCAAAACATACAAATTCATTCGGTCCTCTACGGTATACAATCAGTCCTTTAATACCACCCAATACATAAGCATATCCGCTAACCGATTGTAAGGAAGAATAGGAAGGAAGGGTAAGGTTTATCTCTGTATCAAAAGGTAAACTTGGAACAGGGTGGTTTTTGGTTTTGTTACACGCAAAACTCACACCAATTACCAAAATAAAAGCAACAACAGATTTCATGTTCTAATTTTGTTCAAAGTTAACGGATTTGAAGCGATTATATTGTCTCAAGGCGCCATATCCTGAAAAGCAGTCCTGTTAAACCAGTTTTGTTGCCAAGCTTCTTCTACAATTCGTTCCAAACGAGGTTTGAATATTTGCATTAAGTTATTCCCCGAAATCCATTTTAATGCATCCTCGTATTGCCTGAACATACCCACAAAAAAGTTGTCATTCTTTATGACGCGAGTGGAGGTGTAGGTTTGTGCTACTTCTATGGCGTAGAGCATAATATCTGCAATTTTATCTGGAGACATTTCTAAACTCTGAAAGTGTTTAATCAACTTGGTGGCTGTAGTTCTTCTGAGTTTTGCCCTTCGTTTGGTAGTAGGGAAGTACTCCTTGCTGATTTTTACTCGAGCATCTTCAATGAGTTTATCTTCCCTCGGGTTGAAGGCAAAATTGAAATATGTTTTTACGGGTTTAAATTTCTCGTAGAGCTCAATAATTTGTTCGCGGAGTTGTTCCTCGTTGAGGTCTTGTAAATGCTTTTTTAATTTGGCTTTACTCATATTCCTATTCTTAATTCAATGCGTGTTCCCATGGGTTCTCCATTTTCCACCTTGTCGATAATGGCAAATAATGGTTTGTCGTTTTGATGCTGATCCAATATAGATAGTCGCTCCTGGGTTACCTGTAAGGCAAGTGACTTGTGGAGGTGATCTACTTGACTTTTTGTGGATTGTGACTTTTGCCTACCACAACCATTATCGTCTATGGTAATTAAAATGTTATTCTCCGTTTCTAATTTCACCTCAATGGCTATATGGGGAGCTCTTTTTAGATGTTTGAAACCATGGATGATAGCGTTTTCTATAAAAGGTTGAATGAGCAATGGGGGAATGATTTCCTCATCTGTATCTAGCTCATCATCCACCTCAATGGTATAGGTGAAATCCAAAGATTTGATGAGTTGCTCTAATTTCATGTAGTGCTCAACGGTGTTCAATTCTTCTTCAATACTGATGTATTTTTCACGAGAATTCTCTAGGATGGAACGCATCAACTTAGCGAATTTCGCAATTACCAAACGCGCTTTATTTTTGTCGTCTTTAATAATTTGTTCTTGGATAGATTGCAGTACGTTGAATACAAAGTGTGGATTCATTTGTAAGCGCAAAGCTTTTTGCTCTAATTCCACAAGGTTGCGTTCCATTTCTAATTTTTCTTTCAGCGCCTCGTTGTTTTTTCTCAACCTAGCCAAAGCAATTCTAAAGATGAGGTAGAAAAATCCTACTATGCCCAGAACTATTAAAACAATGAACCACCATGCAGAATAGAAGGGCGGAGTGATGATGAGGCGTATACTCCGTACGGGTGTCCAAGCTTGAGAGTTTCCCGTTTTGTAGCGCAATATGTAATCTCCAGGAGGGAGGTTATTGAACAGTATTGTGTTTCTTTTGGTAATCGGCGCCCACATCTCATCATAGCCCTCTAAAAAGTGCGTGAAATTTGCACCTTGAGCAGTAGATAGGTCAAGCGCTTTTAATTCAATCTCTATGGGTTTTTTATCGAAAGGAAGAATAAGGCTGTCTGTTTCTTGCAATCCGTCTTTTACAAAATAGAAATACTCAGTTTGCTCAATGGGCACATAGCCAATGCGAATATCTTTTACCTTTAAAAGCGGTGCAATTTTCTTTTTGTTATAGGACTTTTTCGCGTATTTCTCTATTCCTTTTACTGTTCCAAACCATAAGTTACCATTAGGGTCCAAATCCACGGCATTTCTTGTCGTTTCCAAACCTTGAAATCCTTCTCTCGGACCGTAATGTTGAAAGTTCGGAGCACCAAAAAATGAACTGATTTTATCCAAACCTTGTTCTGAACCAACCCATACATTTTCGTCTTTATCTACCTCTACTTGGTAAATGTTTTCTGAACTCAAACGTGGATTGCTTTTCCATTTTAATAAATGAATTCCTTGCACTGTATAGAGTCCACTGGAGGTACCCAGTATGGGTGTTGATTTATGGAAGCCAATAGAACGTATATCAAGATCTTGGGTGTTGTCTATGTACGTGAGCTGATTGGACGTCATTTTAGCCAATCCTTTTCGTTCATCAATAAACCATAGGTTCCCTTCAGGATCAAACTCAAGTAAGAGAATATTTTGTCCTGTTTTATCGAATAATAATTCAATTCTTTCAAACCGCAGACTGCGTTTAGATCCCGATAACCTTGCTTTTAGTATCCCCTTGTTATTCGTCGCTACATAGATTTCATTCTTATGTATTTTAAGATCATTGACGTTTAAAAGTTGATAATCTGTTTTAATACGCTGAAAAGTAAATCTACCGTTGTAGAAACTAACATATGCCAGTCCTCTGTCTTCCTCAAAGACCCATGCATTTCCATTTTTATCTATATCAAAAACGGTGATTCTATTGAGCGTTTTTCCTGCTCCATCTTTGATGAGGTTGTGTATGCGATTGGGACCAATCAGGTTTAAACCACCCGTACCTGTTGAAGCCCAAATTTTATTTTCCTGGACAGCAACAAGGTGTAAAATGTAATCACTACTTAAACCAGAGTAATTGTCGAAATGGACAAATTGAGTTTCTGTAAAACGACTCAATCCACCTCCGTAACTACCAATCCAAATATTTCCCCAATGGTCTTCATGAAATGATTTAACATAGTTACTGGGTAAACCTTCAGTGAGTGTAAAATGATCGATTTGTTTTTTATTGATCCTAAAGACACCTTGGTTTTGTGTACCTATCCATAATTTGTTTTGACTGTCAATTAACAAGCTACTTACTGCCAGTTTTCTATCAAAGGCTTTTTCTCGAACAACCGCTAAACCTTTGTTTAAAACCACAACACCATGTCCCTCTGTTCCTAAGAAAATGTAGTTTTCACTTTCAGTTACACAAGCAATGGAATTGGTAGGTAACCCTTGTGTCGTGGTAATTCTTTTAAAAGGATTGGATAGATTAAAAATACCTTCAGTAGTTGTTACCCAGTATTGATGTGTGCTATCGCTAAAAAATCCTGTTACTTTTTTATTATATAGTTGTACATTTTTCTGTTGATAGATCTTTCCTTCCTTCAATAGATGAACACCATTGTTTGTTCCAATTAAAAAGGCTTTTCCTTTTTTATGAATGCTCGTAACCTGCGCTTCTAATGGAAGAGACCTAATAATGTTTTTGTTGAAGTAAACACATAAACCTTTGTCTGTACCAATCAAAATACTGTCGTGGTAAGGGAAAAGTATATTTACGTTGTTAGATCGAAGTCCGTCATTTTTAGTTAATGTACTAAAGACTTTACCGTCAAAAATAGAAACTCCACCACCTTGAGTTGCAACAATTAGTTCACCTTCATCGGTTTCGAGCATGGAGTAGACTTCTGATTGTGCCAAGCCTTCTGAAACTGAAAAATTGGTAAAATTCAGTTGCTGTGCCTGAAGAGAAAGGCTCAACAGCAGAAAAGATGCAAGAAGTAAGATGCTTTTCATCATATCAGCAAATATACATACTAGAAAGTTAATTGAGTTTTTAGGATTTGTGTAACATTTGCTACGTCCAAAAGCTTCACTTTAACGTATATTTGAAAGAGAAAAAAGAAAATAATGGGATTATTACAAAAATTGTTTGGGCCAAAAACGGATTTCCAAGCATTAAAAGATAATGGTGCAATTTTGTTGGATGTTAGGAATCCAGGAGAAGTTAAATCGGCGGGTATAAAATCGGCTGTAAATATTCCTCTTCAGAATTTATCATCGAAGGAAATAACTAAGTTGAAAAGTAAAAATAAGCCAGTGGTTTGCGTTTGCGCATCTGGTGTGAGAAGTAACATGGCGAAGTCTAAATTGAAGGCGGCAGGAGTAGAAGCTTACAATGGAGGTGCTTGGTCAAGAATGAAGCCTTATTTTGGATAGTATTTTTGAAATTATTAGTAATGCGTATAGTAACTATGCATCTTATTTTTGGCGTAGTTTAATTCATCCTTTTTTTGAGGGTGATTTAAACTATTTCTATTATTTAATTCTTGTTTCTCTTGCCGTTTGGGGATTAGAAATTCTCTTACCTTGGAGAAAGAAGCAGGCAATTTTTAGAAAAGATTTTTGGTTGGATGCATTTTATATGTTTTTCAACTTTTTCTTTTTCAACCTATTGCTCTTTACTGCTTTAAGTGATGTAAGTGTTCACTACTTAAACAGAGGATTGGAGGCTATTGGAATTGAGAACATCACCTTGTATGACTTTTCGAATAAAGCCATGTGGTTGCAGTTTTTAGTCTTCTTCCTGATGTCTGATTTTATTCAGTGGGCTGTACATAATTTACTGCATAGAGTAGATTTTTTATGGCAGTTTCACAAAGTGCATCACTCCGTAAAAGAAATGGGCTTTGCTGCGCATTTGCGTTATCACTTTATGGAGACGGTTGTGTATAATTCTTTTAAGTACTTGGGGTTGATTATGCTTTTCAATTTTTCATTGGAAAACGCTTTTATCATTCATGGAATAACCATTCTAATTGGTCATTTAAACCATGCCAATGTGTCCTGGGATTATGGACCTTTAAAGTATATACTTAATAATCCGAAAATGCATATCTGGCATCACGCTAAGGAGTTGCCGGAAAGTCACCCGAAAGGAATGAATTTCGGAATTTCGTTAAGCTTATGGGATTATCTTTTTGGAACTAATTATATTCCTTATTCTGGTAAAGATATTACACTCGGGTTTGATGATGATGAGGATTATCCTCAAGGGTTCTTTGCGCAGTTAACAGAACCCTTCAAGAAAATATTTTTTAACTCAAGAAACTAAATTTAGATAACATCTCTTTAAGCTTCTCTTCGCTGAGCGGCTTAGTGATGTATTCTTTAGCTTGAGGAGTTTTATCGAATTGCTCGTAATCTCTTTTGTGATTAGAAGTAGTTAGTATGAAGAAAAGTGGCATTAGCTCAAAGTCATGTTCCTCGAATAATTCATCAATTTCATCAATTAATTCAAAGCCATCCATTTCTGGCATTTTCACATCAACGATGAACACAGCAGGGATATCTTCTTTGTTTTCGAATAGGGATTTTAGGTAATCAAGAGTTTCACTTGGACTTGTGAAAGCTAAGATTTCATTAAAAATGTTTAAATCACCAATGATGTCCTTATTACAAAAATTTGTGATTTCATTATCATCTATCAAAAGTATTTTACTTCTATCTAACTGCATCTTTCTTAAATTTTAAAGAGAGTGTTACCCCCTCATTTTCTTTACCGTATATACTTACAGAGCCTCCTCCAGACTCCATGGTTTTTCTAATTAAGAAGAGACCTACTCCGTTCCCTTCTGTAAATTTACTGTTTTTAAACCTGTGGAAAGGTTTAAAAAGCTCATTCTTTAACTTTTCTGTATCCAAACCAATTCCATGATCTCGGATCATTATTACAGGGTGGTCAAAGTTAAAAGATGTTTTGATTTCTATCTCCGGTTCACGGTCCTCTTTTTTATATTTTATTGCATTCGTTAGTACATTTCTTAAGACACTATTTAAGGAAGTCTTGTCAAAATATATTTCGTCAAATGCATCGAGGTCTAGTTTAATGTGTTTTTTCTGCAAACCATTGATGCTTTCCACTTGATTACTTATACAGTCAATAAGTTTACAAGGCTCTACTCTTTTTTCCTCATCTTCATAATCAAGTCTGCTAATCTCTAAGAATTCGTTTACCGTTTCAATGGCTTTTTCCGAATTCCATTCAAGTTTTTCACAAATTTCAGCAACCTTATCTTCTTGTCCGGGCTTATTGATATACTTTTTGAGTATCATCACCAAGCTTTGAGTATTCATAAAACGAGATTTCAAATCGTGAGAAACGTGATAATTGAAACCATCTAAAGACTCATTTATTCGTTCTAAGTTCTTGTTTGCATCCGTCATATCATCAACCATTTTATTGGCGATTTCTTCAAGTAATCGAACCTCTGTATGCAGTTGCTCATAGACGCGGTCTATGGCATGAAATAAAGGTTCCCACTCCTCGATATCTTTTTGAGGTGCAAGACGTTCTATTTGTTTAAGTAATATTTTATTTCTTAGTTTCATTCAGAAAGGGCAACCATGGCAATAGAGAAGTTGTGTATCTCACATGCATTGTTATTATTGGCTTCAGTTAAAAACTCAGCATAAGAATAAAAACCAGTTATATTAATATCCTTACCGAACCCTGTACTTAATGCAATTACTTCATCTTCTATAAGTTCGTTTAAAAATAATCTTCTACCGTAACATGAGGTTAAGAAGACCATTTGTGGTTGGTTTTTAGATAGGAAAGAAGCTTCTTCTTCAGTTTCTTCTAATCCATCGATGATATCCGAACGGGTTAATTGTACTTTGTCTCCAAGCTTAAAGTCTCCGCCGTAAATTAAAGATTTATTTTCGTGATCTACGTGAATTGGACTACGTACGTATTTTGTTCTGTTTTTTGTTTTTACAGAAAGGGGTATAACATGATTTTCTCTTCGAAATGTTGTGGACTTTCTGCATCGAGTAATTTGTATAATACGTCGTAAGCAGATTTTCCATTGAGTCCGAGAAGGACATTTCTATTGTAATCAGAAACGGTAAAATCTAAACCAAAACCTTTCGCGGTAATTACTTTATTTGTTTTGATAGAAAGCTCTTCGCCATACAAGGCAATAGCGATAACATTGTTTTCGCTTGGAGCTTCGTTAAGTCCTGAAATAGAAGGTACTCGCAAATCCATATTTCCGGCAAGGCCACCAAAAATGTTAATGCCTCCTTTGTAATGGTTGTTGAGTTCACTAATTAAATCAGCACTATTACCAAAGGTATTGTCCGCAATAATTAAAAGACCTTTTAGTCCTTCTTCTGGAATATCTTCGATTAGTTTTTTACTTACCTCTAAACCCTCTTCCGTTGCGTTTTTTGAAAAAGCTTTAATTTGAGTGTGATCAAAACGATGAGCAGAAATAGCAATTTCTTCACTGAACTTATTTCCTTTAATATGACCAGCTGTTGAAGTTGTTACAATTTGCGCATTGGGGAATTTCTCACGTACCAAAGCAAATTCAAATTCATTCTCGAATTGTTCTCTATATCCAAAAACAAATACGAGCTGATGCTCCATAGCAGAGCATTCCTTGAGTTCTGGTAGAGTGAATTCATTTGAATGAATCATAATAGTATAATTTGGTTTAAGGATGAAGTTAAATAAAAAATGCGATTCACATTAGAGGGAATCGCATTTTTATTAAATCTGTATGTTTTCCTTAGCTTAAAAGAGATGCTAAGCTTACTTTTTCTCCAATAATTGCTCTAAGATCTGAGATGTTTACACGGGTCTGTTCCATGGTGTCTCTATCTCTTAAAGTAACAGTGTTGTCTTCCAAAGATTGGTGGTCTACTGTTACGTGGAAAGGAGTTCCAATGGCATCCTGTCTTCTGTAACGCTTACCAACCGTATCTTTTTCATCGTATTGACAATTGAAATCAAACTTCAAGCTATTGATAATTTCTCTCGCTTTTTCTGGTAATCCATCTTTCTTTAATAAAGGAAGAACTGCTACTTTGTACGGTGCCAATGCAGCTGGAATTTGAAGTACTGTTCTTGTTTTTCCTTCTCCTAAATCTTCTGTTTTCAATGAATTACTCAATACAGCTAAGAACATTCTATCTAAACCTATAGAAGTTTCAATAACGTATGGTGTGTAGTTCTCATTTAGCTCAGGATCGAAGTACTGCAACTTTTTACCAGAGTGCTCTTCATGTTGTTTTAAATCGAAGTCAGTTCTTGAGTGAATACCTTCTAATTCTTTGAACCCCATTGGGAAGTCAAATTCGATATCACAAGCCGCGTTTGCGTAGTGTGCTAATTTGATGTGATCGTGAACTCTGTAGTGGTTTTCACCTAAACCTAAAGCTTTGTGCCACTTTAAACGTTCGCTTTTCCAGTGTTCGTACCACTTCATTTCTTCTCCTGGACGTACAAAGAATTGCATCTCCATTTGTTCGAATTCACGCATTCTGAAAATAAACTGACGTGCAATGATTTCGTTACGGAAAGCTTTACCAATTTGAGCAATTCCAAAAGGAATCTTCATTCTTCCTGATTTCTGTACGTTCAAGAAGTTTACAAAAATACCCTGTGCCGTTTCTGGACGTAAGTAAATTTTAGAGGCATCACCTGCAACCGCTCCTAATTCTGTTGAGAACATTAAGTTGAATTGCTTTACGTCTGTCCAGTTTTTAGAACCAGAAACAGGACAAGCTATTCCTAACTCTTCAATCAAGGCTTTAACAGCAGGTAAATCTTCATTGGTTAAAGCTTCACCCATGCGCTGTTCTATTTCATCAATTTTCTTTTGATTTCTTAAAACATTCGGGTTTGTAGCTCTGAATTGTGCTTCGTCGAAGTCATCACCAAACTTTTTAATTCCTTTGGCAACATCTTTCTCAATTTTAGCTCTGTATTTTTCAATGTGTTCTTCGATCAATACATCAGCTCTATATCTTTTCTTAGAATCTTTGTTGTCGATTAATGGATCATTAAAGGCGTCAACGTGACCAGAGGCTTTCCATGTTTTTGGGTGCATAAAAATTGCAGCATCAATACCTACAATGTTCTCGTGCATTTGAACCATGGCAGTCCACCAGTAATTTTTAATATTATTCTTTAACTCACTACCTAACTGTCCGTAGTCGTAAGTTGCTGATAATCCGTCGTATATTTCTGATGAAGGGAAAATGTATCCATACTCCTTAGCATGAGATATCACCTCTTTTAATTTGTCTTCCTTTTTTTCCATGCTGCAAATTTAGGAGTATGTAGATAACTGGAATTGTTTTTTTAGAATTTTTTATGAGTTTTTTAAAGCAACTGTTCCCGCTCTCCAAGCGTATTATAAGTAAGCCCTGTATAATCTTCCAGCTCAGCAAGAATACAGACCTATGTAGGATGTATTAATAGAGTGATAAATGGAGGGTTAGCCAAGGGTGTTATATTTTCTATTATTAACAAACTTAAGTATCCTGTAATTCTCTTGTATTACAGGATTTTCTGTGTTTTGCAGAAACTCTTCTTTTAATGAGGTTTGTTTAGTAGGGGTCTACAGAACTATATTTCGTCGTTTCTCCAATTTAAAATTAATTATGGCTTTGATTTTTGTCAGGTTCCTCGTACGTTTTTAAAATAGCGAGACAACCCTTTATTTTTCTGATGGGTATTTAAAGAGAACCTTAAATGAAACTATCATGAAAAAAAGAAATTTATTACTATCAATGGCACTAGGTGCTATGGTTGTTTTAGCAAGTTGTAAAAAAGATCTAAAGGAACCATCACCGAGTGGTCCTTCAATTCCCAATGTAACAAATACAGAAAATAAGGCAGCAGCTTTATTAAACGAGTATTTTGAATCTCAGAAACAAGTAATATCGGTAGACGTATCTAATACCTATTATTTCCAAGGGCAAAAAGGAACCATGTTCTATTTAAACGGAAATAATTTTGAAGATGGGAATGGTAATCCTGTAACGGGAATTGTGGATATCACATTAGTTGAAAACTACTCAAAGTTGGATATGATTATGACCAATAAAGTGACTTTGGCTAAGTCTGGAAATGGAACGGAACTATTGGTTTCCGGAGGAGAATTTTACATGGAAATAGCGCAAAATGGAAATTTACTGGAGGTAGTAAATCCTATTCAAGTAATCACTTCACCAGTTGAATCGGCATCACCTATGAGCATGCAATTGTTTGATGGGGAAACAGACACTGAAGGTAATATTTTGTGGACTGCAAATAATGACACAATTACCGCAATTCAGGACACCACAGGAACTGGAGGAGGTCAGGGTGGACCGAACGTTTATTCATATGCTTATGATTGGACGGATTCAATGAGTTGGATTAATTGTGATTATTTCTACGGTGTCCCGGGTCCAATGACGGGTGTGGAGTTAAATGTTCCATCGGGGTATGACAACACAAATACTATGATGTTCATGGTTTTAACGAATG
>NZ_JBVCPV010000033.1:0-19691 GCF_057456495.1 Lishizhenia sp.
GAAGCTCTTCCTGCAAATATTTTAACTCCTACTGACATAGTAATTGAATTTCAAAGGCGCAAAGATAGAGCTAATGTTTTAAACGTGAAAATGAAAGTTGTATTATTTGTGATAAGAATAGTTTTGTATTGATAATTGTGATGGGTGAGGTTTTCGTTCATACTCCGTGCTAATGTTCTGTTCATTTCTTTTTCATTGATAATACTTCGGCTTCGCTCAGCACAGCGGAAGAAACGAACCAAAGAAAACACTAGGCTGTGTAATTAAAACTTCCTTTTACTTCATGAAAGCCAAGTTCGTTCGTTGGATCTCTACCGAGCTTAACGAACTCTCTAAGCTTCCGTATTGAAAAATAAAGTTTCATTTATAAGGCCAGTTGAAATTCAATACTGAAAAAAGATTGTTGCTTGTTGGGGCTTCTCGATAGTTCGACTTGGCTCACCACAACGCTTCGTTTGGAAACCTAAAATCAGAGTAATAATAAAGTTGTAGAGGAAGTTATCGAGCGGAGTCGAGATGAGCGACTTTTTTCATGGTATACCTCTTTTTCCTATACTCAAAAACGGAGATGGTGTAAACCAACTCCGTTTTCTGAAATTCCTCTTACTCCATACATTTGCTGTATGCTGTCCTAGCTCCAAGGCTGATCGTTAGAGTAAAGACGAGGTGGATTTATTTTCTTTTCAATAAACTTGATGTTATGTTCTTCGAGTTCATCCAAGATTGGATTATAGATCTCTTTATAAATAGGACGAAGCACGCCTTTTCTTTCTATCGCGTTATTCAACATTAGTTTGGTACAAATTCCTACAGGTAATCCTACCGTATTACTCATGGAAGTAAAGGTTTGGTTTTCTCCAATATTTACCATTTCAGATGTTTCTTCGTGGAATTCATTGTTGTGTACATAAACAAATTTGTGGTACATCACAATCATATCCTTGTCGTCGTCATGCAAGCTCCATTTGTCTTCTAAGATGTGTTGAAGAATCTGAGCAGGAGTGGCGTTCTTTAAACCTATTTTCTTTTTACAGTCAAAAATATCTAACCATACCAATTTATCCCACAACGTATCATCAAGATCAATTTTTAAATAATGGCGTAGCTTTAATTCAACACTGTCATTTTCATTATAAGGTAAAAATGAGTTGATGAAATCTCTGTTGGTCATGTTTTCACTTCCTTCTAAAACGTAAGAATCATCTGTACAACCTAATTGAACAAATACGTCCCAAGCTCTTGAAAATCCCTTTCTTCTTAAGGTTCCTCTATATATGGTAGGGATGTCGTGTAAACCATAAACGTCCCTGTAAGAAAGAGAATCTCTGTTGGCGTATCCTTCGAAGAGGCCATAGCCTTCAATGTTAATGATCTCAGTTCTTCTAAACAGCTTGTGATATGGGATGTATTTGTATTTATTTTCTTGAATGAATTTAGCAGCACCTCCTTGTCCGGCCAAAACAACGTTTCTTGGGTTCCAAGTGAATTTGTAATTCCATGGGTTGTCATCACTTTCAGGTGCAACAAGTCCACCACAGAAAGATTCAAAGATGTGCATTTTACCTCCCTTTGCATGAATTTGATCAAGAACGCGCATAGCACTCATATGGTCTATGCCTGGATCAACTCCAATTTCGTTCATAATAATGATACCTGCTTTTTCTGCTTCTGCCGAAAGCGCTTGCATTTCAGGCGACACATAGGAAGGGGTAATTAAATTTGTTTTTAAATTGATGCAGTCTTTTGCCACCTCTACGTGAAAACGAGCAGGAAGCATGCTGATAACGATGTCCGACTTTTCTATCCATGGTCTTCTAACCTCTGGGTCTAGGGCGTTAAAAGAATGGGCTTCTCCATGAGAATGCTTGTTAATTTTCTTTTGTGCTATTTCAATATCCTGATCACAGAGATGTATAAACCATTGCTGTTCCTCGGCGTTGTTAAGTAGATAACGTATTAGTGAAGATGATGATAGTCCAGCACCGAGAATTAGAATTTGTTTCATGATATGTTTTATATTTAACAGTAATAAAGTGTAAATGTTAAATATAAGTTTAATTCAGGGAGAAACAAGTCATTTTGGAGTTAATTTGACTAAAATCCTAGGGAAGTTATATTCGTTTTGTTTAAGCTAATATTCGTTCATTTTATAATGAAGTCATACACTAATTTAAGAATTATAAAACCGAGGAGCCAAATGAAGCTAGGGAGTACTAAAAAATAGCTAATACCTATACCTATTCCAAGGAAGGCAATAGCGAAAAGTAAATCTTTATGGAAACTTGTGGTGAGTGAGTTTACTGTTGTTGTTCTAAATTTTTGACGCATGATGAATTCCATCTTATATTGCTGATAAGGTGGCAGTAGTATCAAAGGAATTAAAAACCAGAACTGTGGAAGAGGGATAGGTTCTTCGATATACATCAAGAATGAAACGAAGGCTTGAGAAAAGTCAATCTTAGGATTTGTATTCAATACAAAAAGGTAGGTGGCAGCAATTATAGCTAGCAGAGTAAAAGCCAGGGAGATTGTACCTGAACGGAATTTGTTTTTGTCCTCTAAACTTCTAGAATAAGCTATTCGTTTCCTAGCTTTGATGAGATAGAAGATGTAGCTTCCAAGGAGATCAAAAAGGAGGTAGAGGGCTATGAAATAAAGCGACCAGTCTAAATAAAATAAACCGAAAAGGGGGATAAGAATATCCCCCAGGCTCAAAATGATTTGTTGTTTTTTCTGCATTATTTTAAAAGCTTCTCTGCAGCTTCTTTAGACTTCGTGTATTTTGGGTCTATACGTAAGGCAGTAGAAAATGCTCTTGCTGCATCTGATTTTCTTCCTTGCTCAGCATACGCTAGTCCAAGGTTGTGCCACGCATCAATATATTCGGGATTTACATCTACACATTCATTGTAATAGTAGATAGCACTGTCCAACTCCATTTGCTTAAATTGTTTGATGTAGGCAGGGTTGAAATAAGCAGGTTCAAATGTAGGAGCTAATTCGGCTAAGGTTCTATAATTATGCAATGCCTCTTCGTATTTACCTAAGTCTTGCTGTGTTTTTGCAATTCCATAGAGTGCTCTTACTTTTAAATTTTTTAAAGTAGGGTTTAAGTCGTAAGCAGTTTGGTAGTATTCTAAAGCAATAGGGTTTCCAATTTCTACGTAGTAATCGGCAACATTAATAAAGCCTTCGGCATATTCTTGATCTAATTGCAAAGCCGTTTCGTAACTAGAAACTGCAAGTTCTTCGTTTTCAAGTGCTCTATAATTCGTTCCTTTTAGAATGTAAGCATCTCTATATTCTCTATCAATTTTAATGGCTTCATCCAAATAATTGAAAGAGGTTTTGTAATCGCCCATTAAGGTGTAAGTAGTAGCGATGTTTACGTAAGTTTCTGCATTATTTGGTTCCTTAGTAAGGATGTACTCAAATTGGTTTTGAGCTAAAAGGATGTCTTCTACTTTAGGGTTGTATTGATTAATTAAAGACCAAGCATATAGTTTTCTAGCATCAATATTTGTACTGTCTAAACGGAAAGCTTTTGCTGCATTCGGAAGTACCTCTTGGTAGATCATAGCTTCCTTGTAAAAGTTTGCTAAATCAAGTAAGGCCTTTACGTTATTTGGATCTTGCTCCAATTGAGAGATCAAAGATTGATGTTCATCTTCTATAGATACTTGAGTGGTGTCCTCTTCGTATACAAAGGCATCTTCTTTTACTTCAGTTTCGTTTTTACACGCGATAACAGAAAGCGTTACACTTAAAATCAAGAATACTTTTTTCATAGCTTCAAAAATAACTAATGTATTCTATTCTCAATAGCTCTGTAATTTAAAAAGAGAGTATTGTTTACTCTTCTGATGCAGAATAGAGTTTGAACAGGTATTTGGTCTTGCCGTGGTTGATGAAAAACACATTGAAGATTAAGAAAATGAGAGCGACGGATATAAATAGGAGGTGCGTACTCAAATTAAAACTATCGAGCAAAGATTGTACGTATTGGTAGATGGTGACCGAATTGTTCGGCATACCTCCGATATTCATCATAGTGGTTTGGTTCCAACTGTTAAAAATCAGGAAGAGTTGAGAGATGTTGTAAGCTATACATGTTAGTATGGCGATTAAATATAATTTGTAACTCTTTGGAATGTGCAGTTGCATGCGTATAACACTAATCACGATTAAGCTTGCTGCAAGCAAACCTAGAATGTGCGAGGCAAAGTTGAGTTTTTCGTAGCTGTGAAGTTCTGTTTTAAAAGCTTCTAAGTTTTCACTGTAGGTATTTATTTCTTGGAGTTTGGAGAGTTGGTCGGCAAGAGAAGGTGAGAAGAGTTCTGTAATGAAATAAAGAAAGTAAAACACCGCTATGCAGAAACTCATCCATATAATAATGGAGAGTCTGGATTGTTGTAGTTTGATTTCAGTTTCTTGCACTTGTTAATGAGTTAATTGTAGGCAAGTTAAGATAAAATTAATGCGCAAAAAAAAGGTGGAGTAATTAAACTCCACCTTTTTATTATGTGTAAGGTTTTATTTATAATCCTAAAAGAACTTCGTATGGATCTTTTGCTCCGAAAATCATTCTTTCTGGGTTTTCTAACATTTCTTTCACTTTCACCAAGAAGCTTACAGATTCTTTACCATCAATAATTCTGTGATCGTAAGAAAGTGCTAAGTACATCATTGGTCTAATCTCAACTTTTCCGTCAATTGCTACTGGACGCTCAACGATGTTGTGCATACCCAAAATTGCAGATTGTGGAGGGTTGATAATAGGAGTGGACATCATAGAACCGAATACACCACCATTCGTGATTGTAAATGTTCCACCAGTCATTTCGTCTGGAGTAATTTTTCCATCTCTTGCTTTAATTGCCAAACGCTTAATTTCTTTTTCGATTTCAGCCAATGACATTTGCTCTGCGTTACGAACAACTGGTACCAATAATCCTTTTGGAGATGATACTGCGATACCTATATCTGCGTAGTTGTGCATCACCATTTCTTTACCGTCGATTTGTGCATTAACGGCAGGGAATAAGTTCAATGCTTCTGTAACAGCTTTTGTAAAGAAAGACATGAATCCTAAGTTTACTTCATGGAACTCAGCGAACTGCTTTTTGTATTTCGTTCTCAAATCCATGATAGGCTTCATATCAACTTCGTTGAAAGTTGTAAGCATAGCTGTATCGTTCTTCACAGCTACTAAACGCTCAGCAATCTTTCTACGCATCATAGACATTTTCTTGCGCTCAATGTCACGAGTTCCACCCCATCCTGCAGTTGCTTCTGTAGGGAAACCTGCTGCCATTGCTGCAACAACGTCTTGTTTTGTAATTCTTCCGTCTTTACCTGTTCCGTTTACTTGATTAGCAGAGATGTTATTCTCAGCCATCTTTTTAGCTGCTGCAACAGAAGGAGTTCCTGTAGCGTAGCTTTCTTTTTTCACAGGGTTTGGAGAAGGAGCTGCTGCTTCTGCTTTCGCTGGCGCTGCTGCAGGTGCTTTCGCCTCTTCTTGAACTGGTGCAGGAGCTGCTTCCTTTTTCGGTGCTCCAGCTGGTGCTTCTGCACTTGTGTCTATCAAACAAACAACTTGTCCAACAGCTACAGTATCACCTTCCTCAGCTTTTAATGTTATGATTCCTGCTTCTTCTGCAGGTAACTCTAATGTTGCTTTGTCAGAATCTACCTCTGCGATAGCCTGATCTTTTTCAACATAGTCTCCGTCAGATACCAACCATTCCGCTATCTCTACTTCTGAGATAGATTCTCCCGGACTCGGTACTTTCATTTCTAAAACTGACATTTTCTTTTGTTTTCTATTTGTACTTAGGCTGTAACTCCAGCTTTAACAAATAAGTTATCAAATAAATTCTTTAATCTTCTTGTGTGCGTTACTTTAGAACCACAAGCAGGAGCAGATGATCTTGGTCTTGCCACAACCTCTATGTCCATACCTCTTAGTTCCATTGCGATGTGCGTCCAAGCTCCCATGTTTTCTGGTTCTTCTTGTCCCCAAATCACTTTGTCAGCATTCTTGTACTTGGCCAAAATTGCATCAATTTGCGTTTTTGGTAATGGGTACAATTGCTCCACTCTTACGAAAGCAACGTCTGTAATGTTTCTCTTCTCAGCTTCTTCGATGAAATCGTAGTACACTTTTCCAGAACATAATACTACCGCATTTGCAGAAGCGTGAATGTTTCTTGGATCATCGATTACCTCTTGGAATCTTCCATTTGCCAATTCATCCATAGATGAAACTGCTTTAGGGTAACGCAATAACATTTTTGGAGACATTACAACCAATGGCTTTCTAAACTCACGCTTCAACTGTCTACGCAATGCGTGGAAGTGGTTAGCTGGAGTTGTTGAGTTAACTACCTGTACGTTCAAGTCTCCACAGTTTTGTAAGAAACGTTCTAAACGTGCAGAAGAGTGCTCAGCACCTTGACCTTCGTATCCGTGTGGTAACAACATTACCAATCCAGATTGAACTTTCCACTTATCCTCTGCAGGGTAAATGAATTGGTCTATCATAATTTGAGCACCGTTCATGAAATCACCGAACTGCGCTTCCCAAATTGTTAATCCGTTTTGCTGTGCTAAAGAGTAACCGTAATCAAAACCTAAAACTCCGTACTCTGAAAGTAATGAGTTGTAAATTGTGAATTTAGCTTGGTCTTCAGATAACAAGTTTAAAGTCAAGATTTCTTCCTCGTTGTCTTCCGTTTTTACAACAGCATGACGGTGAGAGAAAGTACCACGCTCAACATCTTGTCCTGAAATACGAACAGGGTGACCTTCTGATAATAAACTTCCGTAAGCCAACATCTCTGCTGTACCCCAGTCCAATTCATTTTTCTCTATCATCTTCACTCTATCCTTGAAAAGTTTTTCAACTTTTCTGAAGTACTTTTTACCTTCAGGAAGGGTCGTGATTTTTTTACCTAATTCGTATAACTTGTCTTTATCGAAACTTGTGTCTGGGCTTTGTTCAAAAACAGCTGCAGAAGCTGTAATGAATCCGTCCATGTTTTTGTGATCGATAAAGTTTTTGATAGAAGCTTTATCCTCTTTTTTAGAGTTGTCAAACTTCTCTTGTAATTCTTTCGTAAAGCTTACTTCAATTTCCTTACCTTCTTCAGCAGTCATTATACCTTCCGCTACCAATTGATTCAAGTAAATCTCTCTTGGGTTTGGGTGTTTTGCGATTGCCTTATATAAAGTAGGCTGTGTAAACTTCGGTTCATCACCTTCGTTGTGTCCATACTTTCTGTAACACAATAGGTCAATGAAAATATCTTGTTTGAACTTTTGTCTGTAATCTAATGCAATTTCCATTACCTGTGAAACCGCTTCAATGTCGTCTCCATTTACGTGGAATACTGGACTCAATGTTGTTTTAGCAACATCTGTACAGTACGTAGAAGAACGCGCATCTAAGTAGTTTGTCGTAAATCCAACTTGGTTATTTACTACAATGTGAATTGTACCTCCAGTTCTGTAACCATCAAGCTGTGCCATTTGTATTACCTCGTAAACGATACCTTGACCAGCAATGGCACCGTCTCCGTGAACTAATACAGGAACAATTTTATCTTCAGATTGAATGTAGTCATCGATTTTTGCTCTAACGATACCTTCAACAACTGGGTCTACAGCTTCTAAGTGAGATGGGTTTGGAGCCAATGTTAAACGAACATCTTTTCCGTCGATGTTTTTTACACCAGATTCACCCATGTGGTATTTAACGTCGCCATCGAAACTTTCATCTTCTTCGAATTCCTTTCCGTCAAATTCTCTAAACAGTTGTTCAAAGTCTTTGTCAAAAATGTTCACCAAAGTATTCAAACGTCCTCTGTGCGCCATACCTACAACAAACTCTTCCACACCACTTTTAGCACCTTTCGTTACCAAGTGGTTTAATCCAGAGATTAATGCTTCACCTCCTTCAACAGAGAAACGCTTTTGACCTACATACTTTTTCTGCAAGAACTGTTCAAAGATTGTTGCATGATTTAATTTCATGAACATTGCTTTTTTCTGTTCCGGAGTGAAGTGAGGTCTATTCTTTAGCTCTACGCGGTTCATAAACCAAGCTTTACGCTCTGGCTCACGCATGTATGCGTACTCAATACCAATACTCTGGCAGTATGAAGCTTTTAAATGATCGATAATCTCACGTAAAGTAGATGTACCAATACCTATTTCAGATCCTGCTTGGAAGGATAAGTCTAAATCCGCTTCTGTTAAACCGAAGTTCTCGATGTCTAACGTTGGGGCATATTTTCTTCTTTCCCTTACAGGGTTAGTTTGAGTAAATAAGTGCCCCCTCGAACGGTAACCGTTGATGAGGTTTAATACTTTGAATTCTTTTTGAAAATTTTCTGGAATTTCTCCGTCGTTCTCGTAGTCAGTTTGTGCAAATTCGAAACCCTCGAAAAATTTTTGCCATCCTGGCTCTACACTTTCAGGGTCTTTTTTGTATGATTGATATAAATGTTCTATCGCATTTACATCAGCATTCCCTACATATGATACCTTATCCATTTCTTTTGTACAATTATGGAAGGACAAAGCTAAGACTTTTATGCTTTTTAGATCTTTATTTCCTAAAAAATTTCAGTCAATTTATAGCATAGGATTACAATTTCTCATAAAGCAGATTTTAAGCTTAGGTTATTTCTGTTAAATACACTCGTAATCAGCCTAGAAACTGTGAATTCTTGCAGTTAAAAATGTAAACGTGTTAATGAGAGGAATAGTGAATGCGAAGAATTACTTTTTGTGCTTCTCTTTGTAAAATTGCTTGAGCTAATTGACGGTAGTAATTATCCTGTCCGTCTTGTAGCATCTGCTCTAAACGGTTTTCATTTAGGTCGATAGAATAAAATAATTGAACCAAAGCCTGAGCTTGGTTGATGCTGAAATAGCGTAAGTCTTCTAAAAGATGTTTTTCAAGTTTTTCTAAATCCGAACACTTCGAGAAGTCAACTTGGAGTCCGACCAAAGCAAAATCTTTTTCCACCTGTGCCCGGAGTTGCTCAAAGTATTGTATGTTAGAAAATTGATGTTTTAATTCGATTTCGTTCAATCTTTATGAATTTTAGATATTCACCAATAAATATAGGGCTATATGCCGTATTTTCGTAGCGCAAATAAATTTTAGTCAGAAAAATGCGCGTATTTAAATTTGGAGGTGCATCGGTTAAGGATGCAGATGCGGTAAGAAATGTTGGGGAAATATTAAGGTTATTTCCTGAAGATAAAATTTTAGTTGTGGTTTCGGCTATGGGGAAAACAACCAATGCCATGGAAGAAATAGCTCGTCATTTGTATGAGAAGAACTACGACGAATTTAGAAGTCTTGTTGCAGACCGAAAACGTTTTCATCTTCAGATTGTAGATGCTTTATTTGAAGAGAAAAACCATCCTATTTTTACTACGGTTAAAACAATATTCAATGACTTAGGGAATAGAGTGAATGTTCCTATTGCCGAGAATTATGATTTTGAATATGATCAAATCGTGTCTTTAGGAGAAGTGGTTTCTACGAAAATTGTTCAAGCCTATATAGATAATTTATACCATAATTCTGCGTGGCTTGATGCGCGTAAATTGGTGAGAACCAATCATGCATATAGAGAAGCAGAGGTGGATTGGGAGAAAACTCAAAGCCTCATTCAAAAGGCCATTGCCGAGCATGCCGACAAAAAGATATTTGTAACCCAAGGTTTTTTAGGACATACGGATGAAGGATTCACAACAACTTTAGGTAGGGAAGGGTCTGACTTTACAGCGGGTATTTTTGCCTATTGCTTAGATGCTGTTGATGTTACGATTTGGAAAGACGTACCTGGAATGTTAAATGCGGATCCAAAGTGGTTTGATAATACAGTAAAACTGGATTCTATTTCTTTTAGAGAAGCGATAGAATTGGCATATTATGGAGCGTCAGTTATTCACCCTAAAACAATTAAGCCGCTGCAGAATAAACAAATTCCTTTGTTTGTAAAATCTTTCCTTAACCCAGAGGCAGAAGGTACAGTGATTCAAAGTTCTATGGAGAATGATGATTTGGTACCCAGCTTTATTTTTAAAATGGATCAGGTGTTGATTTCTGTTACGCCCAAAGACTTTTCATTCATTGTAGAAGAAAACTTGAGTAGAATATTCGCAGTACTTTCTGCGTGTAATGCAAAGATTAATATCATGCAAAACTCAGCTTTAAGTTTCTCATTTTGTGTGGATGGAAAAACTAATTTGACGTGTTTACAAGAGAAATTATCAGAAGAGTTTGAAGTCAAAGTAAACGAAGGTTTGGAGTTAGTGACGATTCGTCACTATGATACTGAAACCATTGATAGGCTTACTGTAGGGAAAGAAACTTTGTTGGAACAGAAAACGAGACAAACTGCACGACTTGTTATAAAAAATGTAATGGCAGAATAAAACTGCCCTTTCGTTTTCTGCTAAAAACAGATAAAGTATATTTGCCTCATGCAATTTGAGTTAACAAAAGAATTTTTGGATGAAATCCGTTTGGCTATAGATGTAAATGATTTTGCAACTGTAGATGAGCGGATACTTGATTTGCACGAGGCTGACATCGCCGATATTTTGGACGAATTGAATAATGCTCAAGCGAAAGCTGTGTATTATCGATTGAATGAGGACTTGCAGGCAGATGTTTTAATGGAGCTTGAAGAAGAAGTGCGAGAGCGTTTCATCAAATCTTTAACTCCCGTTCAAATTGCCGAACAATTAGAGAACTTAGATTCGGATGATGCCGTAGATATTTTGGGTGAATTATCGCAACGAGAACAAGTTGAGGTAATCGCAGAAATGGAAGACGACGATGCTGCCGAGCTTGTAGATTTGTTGAATTATGACGAAGATACGGCAGGTGGATTGATGCAAACCGAATATATCCAAGCCCGTGAAAACTGGCCCGTAAACAGAGCTGTTATTGAACTGCGTAAGCAAGCCGAAGATGTAGATAAAGTCTATACGATTTATGTCGTAGACGCTCTAGACAGGTTGGTGGGTGTGCTATCCCTGAAAAGCTTGTTGTTTGCCAGTCCTAAAACGGCTATTGGAGACATTTGTATTCGTAAGAATGTGATTTCAGTTCCAACAGGAATGGAAAGCGAAGAGGTGGCCAAAGTAATGGAGAAATATAATTTGGTTTCTGTACCTGTTGTTAGTTTACAAAAGAAATTGGTGGGTAGAATTACCATTGATGATGTTGTAGACGTAATCAAGGAAGAAGCAGATAAAGATTTCCAGATGGCGTCGGGTATCTCTGAAAAGGTAGAATCTAATGCCAGTGTTTGGAAAACGAGTAGAGCGAGATTGCCGTGGTTGTTGATCGGATTACTGGGAGGTATCTTAGGAGCGCAGGTAATTGGTAGCTTTGAATCTACTATAGGTGCAGTTCCTGCACTAGCTTTCTTTATACCCTTAATCGCCGCTATGGGAGGTAATGTTGGGGTACAATCATCAGCTATTGTGGTTCAATCTATCGCAAACGGAACCTCTCAATTTGGTAGTATTCTATCAAAGGTGGGGAAAGAAGCATTGGTTGGTTTGTTAAATGGTGTGATTTGTTCCGTTCTCATTTTTTTAATAACCTTCGTTTTAGAAGACGTTATACTTGGTCTTACCGTGAGTATTTCTTTGTTTACGGTAATCATGTTTGCGGCTATGTTCGGAACTTTAGTACCTTTGGTGCTTGATAAATATAAAATTGATCCCGCTTTAGCAACGGGACCATTTATTACTACTGTAAATGATGTATTAGGGCTCTTTATCTATTTCATGATAGGTATTATGCTCTATGGTATTTAATTTGTGCACATGCTTAAACTAATTTACACTTCCATCTTAATGATGGTGGTGACTACTTGTGTTTTTGGGCAGAATCTTATTTCTACTACAACTGTATTCAAGATAATAAAAGAGAAAGACCTCAATTATCTTCTGAGTAAGGAATGGGAGTTGAAAATTACCTTGGATAGCATTGCGTCTTCTGCTGGAAAAGCAAAAGATAGCATAACCATCTACGGTCATCTGCTTGATTCTAAAATTTTATTGGCAAAAGAAGAATATTCACAATATATAGATGTTGTTGAAGATTTTGTTGAAGATTATAAAAGTCAAGTATGGCTCTATAGAGAATATTCTAAAGGATTGGCTTTATCTTATTACAATGTAAACCTCTTTGATGAAGCCAATAAATGGAATGAGATTTATCGTGATTTAAATGAAGGGGTTGTAAATAGTGATGGTAAGATTCATCTCGATTATATACAACCAGGGCTTTATTACTACCGCAGTGGGAATTATGAGAAGGCATTAAAAGCCTTTCAAAAGAATTTTGCAGAAGTAGAGAATGACGATAGAATTTATAATCACTACAAAGGAAATATACTCAATAATATAGCCATCACCTTTACAAGCTTGGGTGAATTAGATTCAGCGGAATATTATTTAGAAAAGTCTCGCTACTACTGGTCAAGGGAAACGCCAGATGTGAAGGTGGATAGTGTCTATCTCATGGGTTTGCTCGATGGAAACTTAGCAACTTTAGAAAAGTTAAGAGGAAACTACCGCAAAGCAAAAGAGCTAATATTGAACGATGTAAATGGCAGTAGGGAGAAAGATTATTGGAATCACCTTCATTCTCGTTGTCAACTCATAGACCTGCATGTAAAATTGGGAGAATATCAAGAAGCACGCACTCAGTTTAATTTATTGGCTGCAGAATTGGATAGCATAGAAGAACCTGAAATACTGTATACTTACTTTCTAGAGGCCAAATATGAAGTCTTAAAGGCAGAAAAGAAATACCAAGAAGCACTAAAAGTTCATGAAGAATATTACGATTTAAAGCTAAGCGATAAACGTGGTAAAGAGAACGAAAAACGAGAACAAATTGCTGTTTTGTTCGACCTTGTTTCAAAGGAGAATAAGTTAAAGGAACAAGAGATACAAATCTTAGAACAAGAAGAGGTTAAAGCAAACAACAAACGACTCATAGGCTGGGTGGTCTCTTTCATTGTAATAGGGGTGTTGTTAATTGTATTACTTGTGCTTATTACCCAATTGAAAAATAGAAAAATTGCGAATGCTGTTGAACGACAATTAAGCAGTAAAAGGCAAATAGAATTGAAAGATTTAATGATGCGAGAAATGCATCATCGAATTAAAAATAATTTACAAACAGTGAGTGGCTTGTTTCGTATGCAAATGCGTAATACCACAAATACAGAAGCGATAGGGCACCTTAAAAATGGAGTAGCTCGTGTAAACACCATTACGGAAATACATAACCTCGTATTTGAAGATGGTTATGATGATGGAGTGAATGCCAAGAGTTATTTGAATAAAATTGTGAGTCGTATACAAGAGGTGTACTCAGAAAATATAAAGTTTAATTGTTCCATCGAAGAGGTGATGCTAGATCACGACAAAACGGTTCCCGTTGGGTTAATTTTGAACGAATTAATTACGAATAGTGTAAAATATGCGTTTAAAGGAGAGGATTATCCGAGTATAGATGTTAAACTTTACCAGAAAAATGGTAAAATTGTACTCTACTACGCAGATAATGGAAAAGGCTACACCGATACCAAGAGTATAGATGGAGGGTTAGGCTTAACACTAATTGAGATAATGGCCAAGCAGTTGAAAGCAGAGGTGAACTATTTGGTTCCTGGTCGAAATAAGGTTGAATTTATTTTTGAATGAAGAAAGAGAGAATATTCATAGTTGAAGATGATGTAATTGCTCAGGAAGTTCTGAAAGATTTTATTGAAGAATTTGGTTATGATGTAATAGGGGTAACAGGAGATCCTCAAGTGGCATTAAACACCATAGAGTTAGAGCGTCCAGATTTAGTTGTTCTCGACATTAACCTTAGGTCTGCCAAGTTAAATGGTATAGACATAGCTAGTAAAATTGATGTACCCTTTATTTATCTAACAGCAAATAGTGATAAATTCACTTTGAGGGAGGCAGCGCAAACTTCTTATGTGGATTTTGTGCTTAAACCCATAGATTCTGAACGTTTGAAGGTAGCGATTAGTCTAGCCTTGCAGAAGACGTTTACGCATGAAGAAGAGCCTAAAGAGGCCTGTCTTGTGCTTAAAAATAGTAATACCATCATACGTACCCCGTACAAACAAATCTTGTTTATTAAGTCACTCGGTAACTATATCGAGGTGCATGAAAAAATGGGGCGTAAACTTATCCGTAAAACTTTAAAAGAAGTTGAAGGACTTTTGCCGGAAGAACATTTCTTAAAAACGCATCGATCTTACGTTGTTAATAAGGAGTATATAGAGAAAGTTTCAGCAAGTAACATCGTATTGGCTGGGGTTAAAATACCGGTTTCAAGATCATTTAAAGAAGCTGTAAGACAGGCTTTAGACGTCGCCTAAGCAAGGTTTCGCAGGCATTCGTCACGCATAGCAGTTATTAATCACATTTTTCTTAAGTTATAAACTTTAGAAACTATCTTCGCTACGTCAAGTTTTAGCTGAAGTAGTGTCATAGGTTTAGCGCGTTCAAAAAGAACCGTGGCACTTCCGAAAGTAATGTAAAATCTACCTACCTTTTACAATTAAACCAAAAAACTTGTTGAGTTCTTTTCTACCGAAAAGGACTCTTTTTTTTTCAGTATTTTTGTTGCTTAAGTTTGTCTACGGCCAGATGAATTTTGGAAAACTCCAACTATGAATGCTTATAAAATACTTCTACTTTCTTTGTTTAGTATTCTCTTCTCTTTTAGAGGAGTAGCCCAAGAAAAACCAGAAATCACTGGAGAGGGAATACTCAATGACATTCATTACGTTTCACCCCAAGCTTTTTTGTTTTATCGAAGTGATTTAAAAAAAGAATTAGATCAAGTACTTGCTTCAGGAGAAATCACAAAAAAAGAATATAGGGTGTATTCTATTTGCTTGCGCCTTAAGGAATTCATGGCCGTGAAATCTTATACAGAATGCGCCAGTTACTCCCTTAGAAAATTAAAAGATAATAGTTTACCACACTGGTTGAGGAAAATGTTAGCACAATGTTTAACGACCTCTTACTTTAAGATGGGGATGCTTGATAAAGGTAGACAAGCTCAGGATTACTATTACCAATTAGTAGAGAAAACAGAGAAGGTTTCAGGAAAACCGTACACAGAATACATGCTCTCTGCCGAGTTCTACTTTGATGCGAAGGAATATGAAACAGCTGCATTGAAATATAAAGAAAGTCTGAGAGATCATCTGGCAAATGTAAAACCCATTAATAAGCACTTTTTAGGATTTTTGTGTAATAACATTGCCCTTTGTTATTTGGAGATTAAAGAGTATGATTCCGTGGTTAGGTATAATGAAATGGCGCGGGGGTATTGGAATACGGTTGATGATAAAATGACGAATCACTACAATGCTCTTTTAGATGCAAATCAAGCGATGATTTATATTGCTAAAGGTAGAGAAGCTGAGGCAGTTCCCTTGTTGTATAACTACATGAAAGGTTGTGTTTATGTGGACTACCATCATTTTGTGAAAAGCTTTGTGGATTTAGCGGATGTATATGTACAAATGCAGAAATATGATAGGGCTCAAGCGATATTAGACAGTTTGGATAAAGAAGTTCGACTCCCCGTGATTGATAGTAAAATATTACTGCAAAAATACTTCACGCATTACCGTATCATGAACCGAAAAGGAGAACACGATAGGGCCGAAGGATTTCTAAATCAGTATTTATTATTAAGTGAAGATAAGTACAATGAAAATAAAAGAAGGGAGCTCAAACAATATGCGTTGCTCTATGATATTTATGAAAAGCAAAAGGAATTAGAGTACAGCAAAATTGAATTGTTGCAAAATAAACAGATTAGAGATGGTCAACGAATTACCATTTGGATAGTTATCGCCGTATCTACGCTAGTTTTAGCCTTGAGTATTATCCTCTTGGTGCGTTATACCTTCCAAAAGAAGATCGTGCAGCTTACCCAAGAGCGAAAGGAAGTTGCTGAAAAAGCCTTGGTGAGTAGAGAGGCTATGCTTCGTGAGGTACATCATAGAATAAAGAATAACCTCAATACGATGAATGGGTTGTTTCATTTGCAATTGAAATCGGCGAATAATGAAGAGTTACGTGAGCAATTGCAAAAAAGTGCTAACCGTGTTTTTTCGATTGCAGAGATACATAATATGCTCTATAATGAGTCTTTTTTAGAGAATGTTGACATCAAAGAATACCTGCAAAGTTTGTGTAATCATTTATTGCGTACATCAAACTCTCCTTTAGATTTGAATTTAGAGGTAGAAGATATTTCTTTGAATATGGATTATGCCCTTCCGCTCGGGTTGGTGGTAAATGAGCTCTTTACCAACAGTGTGAAGCATGCGTTTAAGGATGTGGAAAAAGGAGAAATTACCATTAAATTCTATGAAGAGGACGGTGAATATCATTTAAAATACAGTGATAATGGTCCGGGGTACGATCTTGATCAAGCTTCAAATTCCTTAGGTCTGAAGTTGATTAAAATGATGCAAAAGCAGTTAAATGCCGAAGTTGAGCACGAGGCTTCTCAATTTAGTTTTCAGTTCAGTGTAAATGCTTAAGCACAAGATTGGGAGTTGAATATTCTTTCTAACTTTTGATTGCTTGTGCATCCTTTTATCTTTGTGATAGAAAAGTTTACACAATGAAAATATATCACAACCCAAGGTGTTCTAAGAGTCGTCAAGCACTACAATTGTTGCGCGATAATCAAGTAGAACCAGAAATCGTAGAATATTTAAAAAACACGCCTACAGCAGAAGAATTGAAAGAAGTTCTTGGCATGTTGGGAATGAAAGCGGAAGACCTTTTGCGTAAAGGGGAAGCAGACTACAAAGAAAACTTTAAAGGAAAAACCTTAAGCGAAGAGGAGTGGATAGCGGCTATGGTTGAATATCCAAAATTAATTGAAAGACCCATTGTTATTAAAAACAAAAAGGCGGTCGTTGGACGACCACCTGAAAATGTTTTATCATTAATAGATTAAACGAGTGTTAACCTATTTGTCTTCTTCTTCAAAAACTCTTTTTGGCTTTAGTTGCTCAAATGCACCTAAAGTAATCCAGAATGGTACAGCGAAACCTAATAAGAAGGTAATTAACCAAAATGCCATTCCAGCGATTAAAAGAAACAAAACTATTCCGAAAATACTCATCTTAATCTTATTTTTGTGATCAATAATTTACTTGCGGTAAAATTAAATAAATAAATCGTTCATACAATAGAATTATGGAATATAGAATAGAAAAAGATACTATGGGGGAGGTAAAGGTACCTGCCGATAAGTATTGGGGAGCGCAAACAGAGCGTTCTAGAAACAACTTTAAAATTGGTCCAGAAGCTTCTATGCCTTTAGAAGTAGTTCACGGATTTGCTTACTTGAAAAAAGCAGCTGCTCACGCGAACTGCGAATTAGGTGTTTTACCAGCAGAAAAAAGAGACTTGATTTCTAAAGTATGTGACGAAATTTTAGACAACCAGTTAAACGACCAGTTCCCATTGGTAATCTGGCAAACAGGTTCTGGAACGCAGTCTAACATGAACACTAACGAGGTAATCGCTAACAGAGGTCATGTTATTGCTGGAAACAAATTAGGAGAAGGAGAACGTTTATTAGCTCCAAATGACGACGTAAACAAGTCGCAATCTTCTAACGATACTTTCCCAACAGGAATGCACATTGCTGCGTACAAAATGATTGTTGAAACAACAATTCCTGGTGTAGAAAGATTAAGAAACACCTTGGATGCAAAAGCAAAAGCATTTAAAGATGTGGTAAAAATTGGTAGAACGCACTTGATGGATGCAACGCCATTAACGTTAGGACAAGAGTTCTCTGGTTACGTTTCTCAATTAGACCACGGTTTAAAAGCATTAAAAAACACCTTGGCACACCTTTCTGAGTTAGCCTTAGGTGGTACTGCTGTTGGTACAGGTATCAACACACCAAAAGGATACGATGTATTGGTAGCGAAGTACATTGCTGAATTTACAGGAATGCCTTTTATTACTGCTGAGAACAAATTCGAAGCTTTGGCAGCGCACGATGCAATTGTTGAGTCTCACGGAGCATTGAAACAATTGGCTGTTTCTTTAAACAAAATTGCGAACGATATTCGTATGATGGCTTCAGGACCACGTTCTGGAATTGGAGAAATCATCATCCCAGCAAACGAGCCAGGATCTTCTATCATGCCAGGGAA
This sequence comes from Lishizhenia sp., assembly GCF_057456495.1. Classification (NCBI taxonomy): domain Bacteria; kingdom Pseudomonadati; phylum Bacteroidota; class Flavobacteriia; order Flavobacteriales; family Crocinitomicaceae; genus Lishizhenia; species Lishizhenia sp. Next base: position 18,282 of record NZ_JBVCPV010000033.1, read on the forward strand.
AGTGAACCCTACACAATGTGAGGCAATCACTATGGTATGTGCGCAAGTTATGGGGAATGATGTTGCGGTTACTGTAGGTGGTACTCAAGGTCACTACGAATTGAACGTATTTAAACCAATGATGGCTGCAAACTTGTTGCAATCGGCACGTTTAATTGGAGATGCTTGTGTTTCTTTCGCAGAGCACTGTGCAGATGGAATTGAGCCAAACCACAAACGTATCGACGAATTGGTTAACAACTCTTTGATGTTGGTTACAGCGTTGAATACAAAAATTGGTTATTACAAAGCAGCTGAGATTGCAAACACAGCACACCAAAACGGAACTACTTTGAAAGAAGAAGCAGTGCGTTTAGGGTATTTAACTGCAGAAGAGTACGACGAGTGGGTTGTTCCTTCTAAAATGATTGGATCACTATAGTTTCAGCTATAGTTTGAAATACTAAAAAGCCGTTATCCTTGATTGGGTAACGGCTTTTTTTAGATGTCTAGCGTTTTAGAAATAAAAAATCCAGCCTACCGAAGTAAGCTGGACCTATTGAGGCTGATACGCTTAAAGCGTTTCGAAATTGATAGGAATTCTAACGTAGGTTCTTACCCTTTCGCCATCCTTCTCTGCTGGTTTCCATTTCGGCATGCTTTTAATTACACGTATCGCTTCGCGATCTAAACCTTTAGATATTGAGTTTAGTGTTTTAACGTTCGATATACTTCCGTCTTTTTCAACAATGAAAATCACGTATACTTTCCCCTTATTACCCACTTGTAAATCGTACACAGGGTATTGTGCTGTTGCTACAAGAAATTGTTTCATTTGAACACTTCCTCCTGGAAATTCCGCGTCCTTATCTGGATACTCCACCGGTGCATCTAATACGGGTGGTTCTCCAATGGGTGGAAGTTCATTGTTTCCAATTTTGATGTGGTCAACGATTTTCGGATCTATAGCAGGTTCCACATCCTTGTCTTTGTTTTGTTGTTTTTGAAGATCCTGATTCAAGTCCATATTATTTTGCTGGGCTTGTTGGTTTTGTGGAGGCGTGGGATCGTCCTTCGGTTGAAATACTTCTTCCTCCTTTTGTTCTTCCATCTTTTCCATTTTAGGTACAACTTCAACGGGGATGTCTGCCACTTGCATGTTACGCTGCTTCTGAGCATTACTTGTTGGTGTTTTCCAAGTAAAGGCAGTGAGTATCATCGATGCTCCGATGAATAGGCCGAGTTGCAGGTAGGCCAGTCTTGTTTTTTCTAAGTTGAACTTAGGATTTTTTTTCGCGATCATAATTATAAGTTTTAAAATTATGAAAGAGGAAATCCAAATTTGATGCCACAAGCTGGGCGAATGGAAGAGAAGGGGTGTGATTGGTTGTTAAGTGTGTATGAGTGGCGCTTATGGGTGAGTTAGAGGGC